>JAKLDZ010000064.1 GCA_022703255.1 Myxococcota bacterium
TGATCGTCGATGACGATCAGAGCATGTGCGAGCTGCTGGCCACCTTCCTGAGCCGTCGCGGCTACCAGACGCTCGTACGTGTTTCGGGTGACGAAGCGTTCGAGACGCTCAAATCGGAGGACTGCGACGTCGTCCTCACCGATCTGAATCTCGGTGGAATGGGAGGGCTCGAGCTGTGCGAGCGCATCGTGGCCAATCGGCCGGATCTCCCGGTCATCGTCATCACCGCCTTCGCGAGCCTCGAGACCGCCATCGCCGCCATCCGAGTCGGCGCCTGGGACTTCGTCACCAAGCCCTTCCAAGTGTCCGAGCTCGCCGCCACGGTCGAGCGCGCAATCCACCACAAGGCCCTGCGCGAAGAGGTCCGCCGCCTCCGCGATTCCCCCGCACGCACCCAGACCTTCGAGGAAATCATCGGCACCTCCCCCGCCATGAAGTGCGTCTATGACATGATCGACCGCGTCTCCGACACCGATGCAACCGTCCTCGTCACCGGCGAGAGCGGCACCGGCAAGGAGCTCGTCGCACGCGCCCTGCACCGCCGGGGACGTCGCTCCGCCGGCCCCTTCGTCGCCATCAACTGCGCGGCCATGCCCGAAACCCTCCTGGAGGCCGAGCTGTTCGGTCACGCGCGCGGCGCCTTCACCGATGCCAAGTCGGCCCGCACCGGCCTGTTCGTGCAAGCGAACAACGGCTCGCTCTTCCTCGACGAGATCGGCGAGCTCCCCGTGGGAATGCAGCCCAAGCTGCTGCGCGCCCTGCAGGAACGCACCGTCCGCCCCGTCGGCGGCAACACCGAGCTGCCCTTCGACGCCCGCATCATCGCCGCCACCAACCGCGACCTCGAACAGGACGTCGCCTCCCACCGCTTCCGCGAAGACCTGTTCTACCGCGTCAACGTCGTGCGCATCGACGTCCCCCCGCTGCGCGATCGCGGCAACGACGTCCTGCTGCTCGCGCAGCAGTTCCTCGAGCGCTACGCCGACCAGATGGGCAAGAGCGTGGTCGGGCTCTCCACGCAGACCGCCCACAAGCTGCTCGGCTATCGCTGGCCGGGCAACGTCCGCGAGCTGCAGAACTGCATCGAACGCGCCGTGGCCCTCACCCGCTACGAGCAGATCTCCGTCGAGGACCTCCCCGAGCGAATCCGCGACTACCACGGCCCCCAGGTTGCCTTCGCCT
Organism: Myxococcota bacterium; assembly: GCA_022703255.1. Classification (GTDB taxonomy): domain Bacteria; phylum Myxococcota_A; class Polyangia; order Polyangiales; family Polyangiaceae; genus JACRCQ01. Next base: position 1,183 of record JAKLDZ010000064.1, read on the forward strand.
CGGACGACCCCTCCGAGCTGCTCCCCATGGACGAAGTCGAACGCCGCTACGTGCTGCGCGTGCTCGACGCCGTGGGCGGCAACAAGTCTCTCGCCGCCCAGGTCCTCGGATTCGATCGCAAGACCCTGTATCGCAAGCTCGAGCGGTCAGGCCCGCCTCCCTCCAGACCCCCCCATGGATCCTGACCGCTTCGCCCGGTCCCGCGTGCTCCCTCTCCCCTCGCACGCTGCGCCCGGAACGCTCCAGCAGGGTCGCCCCCCAATCCCGGCTCCCTGGATTCGCAACTCGCGGTTCCCGTCGAGCGCGACTCGACCCCACAACTACGTTGCACTCCCACGGAGGTCACGGACATGAAATGGCGCAAGACATTCCGGGTGTTGAAGCAGACGACCCGGGCGGTGCGCGCGGTGAGCGCGCTGCGAAGCAGCACTGCCCTCGGCTACCTGGGCCTGCAGCGCAAGCCTGGCCTCGCGCGACGCCTCCTGCCGGGCGTGGGGCTCTTCGCCACCGGCCTCGTCGCGGGCGCCGGAATCGGCCTGCTCCTCGCTCCCACCAGCGGACGCGAGCTGCGCGATCAGGTGGGCCAGAAGTACCACGACGTCCGCAATCGAATCTCCCACACCCAGACTCCCCCCCAGGACCGCCTCGGTGATTCCACCGTTCGATACGTCTCCGAGCTCGACGAGCCGGTCTCCCGCTCCTCCGATCCGACCGTCGACGTCGGCAAGGGACCGTCGTTGATGTGAACGGCTCTCGACCCCCGAGCCTCGTCATCGCTTGGGCGGCTCCGCGCGGGCTGTCGTCGCTGCGGTTGTCGCGGACGCGCGGCTCACGACTCACGTATCGGGGCGCTTGGTGAGCCCGGCGATGAGCGAGATGACGGCGAGGATGAGGAATCCGACGAAGAGGATCTTGGCGAGCCCTGCGGCCGCGGAGCCGACTCCGGCGAAGCCGAAGAAGGCCGCGATCAGTGCCACGATGAAGAACCCCAGTGCCCAGCTCAGCATGACCGTCCCCTCCCGGAGCGTCGGGAGCGCTCGGACGACCGATCTGCGCGCTCCCCCGATCCACGGGTGAGAGCTGCACTCCATGTGCCACGGGGCGTGGGCATTCCCCTGCGTGGGCGCACGACGTCGCCGTCACCGCTTGGCGCGCCGCGAGCGGAAACGCTCAGGCGCCGCTGCGACCTCTCGCCTGATCCACCAGCGCTTCGGTGCACCGCGGGATCCGCAGCGCCTGCTCGTCGGGGGACAACGGACCGATCTCCGATACCGGGATCTCGCACGTCGCACCGCGCTCCGCATTGCGCAGATCGACCCTCACCGCGTTCACCTGCCAGGTGCTCGGGTTCATGATGACGTCGATGATGGGGTGCAGATCCCCCTCGGGCGTGCGCACGTACATCGACATCAGGTCTTCGAAGGACATGGCGCGCTCGGTTGGAGGCTGCTCGGAGTCCACGCGCAGGACGACGACGGTGGTGTTGTCCTCGCCGCCGAGCTCGGCGGCGATCTCGACGAGCCTGCGAGCGGCCTCGCGGGGAGTGGCCCCGGCGAGGGTTCTTCGGATGCGATCATCGGGCACCGCGCTCGTGAGCCCGTCGGTGCACAGCAGGATGACGTCGCCGGCGCGAAGGGGGATGGGAGCGCGGGTCGCGACGTTGACGGAGTCCTCGGCGCCGATGGATCGCGACATGATGTAGCGCAGGTTGGGAGCGAACTCGCCGGCAGCGACGGGGCCTTTGAGGTCGGCGATCTCCTGCATGAGGCTGTGGTCGCGGGTGAGCGAGTAGAGGCTCGCGCCGCGCATCAGGTAGAGGCGGGCATCGCCGACGTGGGCCACGAAGAGCTGGCCCGACGAGATGAGGGCGGCCAGCGCGGTGGAGCCCATGGGGCCACCGACCTTCTGCGCCTCTTCCCGCAGCGCGCGGTTTGCAGCGGAGAACGCCTGCGTCAGCACCTCCGCCGGATCGCCCTGCTGCTGCTGCTCGAGGTGACGCGCGATCGTGTTCACCGTCAGCGTCGACGCCTTGTCCGCGTGGTTGCCCATCGGATCCGCCAACGCGACCAGATACCCGAGCGGGACCTGCGTCTGGCTGAGCGCGTCGTCGTTGCGATCGCGGCTCTTGCCGACGTCGGTGTGGAACCCTGAGTAGATCAGGATGGACGTGCCGGTGCTCGCTCCCATGCCTGGATCAAACGAGCTTCGACGGCGCGAGTCAACGACTACCGCACGGCTTGGGGCGTTCGAGGCAGGGCGGCAGAGTGGTTGAAATCCGGCCGGCGGGAGTCCACAGTGGCAGCTCACGAAGGGAGCGCACCATGCTCACACCGGCCGAGCTGAAGGTTCAGTGTCTCGGCGAGCGTACGCACGCATCGCCCCTCAACCTGTCTACCGTGGCAGGCGACGAAATCGCCGACTACGTGCCCGATCGCGCCCGGGTCCTGGTGCACGGCGAGCTGCTCGAGGGCGAATCCCTCGACACCTCCCTGTGCTTCGAAAAGGCCGGACCCCGCGAAACCATCTTCTTCGATCCCCCCTCCACCCGCGCCGCCATCGTCACCTGCGGCGGCCTCTGCCCCGGCCTCAACAACGTCATCCGCTCCATCGTCCTGGAGCTCCACCACAAGTACCGCGTCCGCGAGGTCCTCGGCTTCCGCTACGGCTACCAGGGCCTCGGCCCCAACGCCCTTCCCGCTCTGCACCTCACCCCCGACGTCGTGCGCGACATCCACAAGACCGGCGGCAGCATCCTCGGCACCTCCCGCGGCGCAGAGTCCGTCGAGACCATGGTCGACACCCTCGAGAAGCTGGGCGTGGACATCCTGTTCACCATCGGCGGCGACGGCACCCTCAAGGGCAGTCACGCCATCCACGAGGAGGTCGAGCGCAGAGGGTTGAAGATCGCCCTCGTCGGCGTGCCCAAGACCATCGACAACGACGTCAACTTCATCGACAAGACCTTCGGCTTCGACACCGCGGTGGAGGTCGCCCGGATGGCCATCGACGGCGCGCACACCGAGGCTGCGAGCGCGCTCAACGGCGTGGGGCTGGTCAAGGTGATGGGGCGTGACTCCGGCTTCATCGCCGCCCACGCCACCCTGGCGTCGCTCGAGGTCAACTACTGCCTCATCCCCGAGGTCCGCTTCGATCTCGCGGGCCCCAACGGCTTGCTGGCCGACCTGCAGAAGCGGCTCGCCGCGCGCCATCACGCCCTGATCGTCATCGCCGAAGGCTGCTCCAAGGCCCTCGCCGACGACGACGCCGAGCGCGACGCCTCGGGCAACCTCAGCTACCAGAACGCCGACATCGACATCGGACCCAAGCTGCGCGACGCCATCGTCAAACACTTCAAGGCGATCGGCATGCCGGTCACCCTCAAGTACATCGACCCCAGCTACATGATCCGCAGCGTCCCAGCCAACGGCAACGACTCCATCTTCTGCGACATGCTGGCACGGCACGCCGTGCACGCCGGGATGGCCGGCAAGACCGACATCGTGATCGGACGCTGGCACGGCCTGTTCACCCACGTGCCGATCGCAATCGCCACCGCGACACGCAAGCAGATCGACCCCGACAGCGGCCTGTGGCTCGCCGTCACCGAAACCACCGGCCAGCCCCCTCTGTCCAAAGTCGCGCGTTCCCTGCACTCCCAGGCCTGATCCCCGCCCTGCCCGCCCACGCGACCGCCACGCCGCCGACGTCGAGCTCCCCCTGCCTCACCCCTCTACGCGCGTTCCGCACTCCGTGCAGAACAGGTTCCCTTCGATGAGCTCGAAGCCGCACTTGCGACAACGCGGCTTGCTCACCTCCACCACCTCTCCGCGCTCCACCTTCTCCAGCAGCTCCGGCGGAAGCAGCCCCGCAAGCTGCTCGAGCGGGTTGTCGATGAACGTCTCGACCGTGGCGACCACGATCTCGTCCTCGGTCTTCGACGGCATCCGCGCCCTTCGCGGCTCGATCGACATCGGCAGCTTCCGCTCCACTACCGGCATCGTCACCCGATCCCCACCTCCGTCGTCGAACCGCACCAGCACCGTCGAGATGTTGTCGCGCCCTCCCGCCTCGTTCGCCAACGCCACCATCAGCTCACACGCATCCTCCAGCGTGTCCGACAGCTCGAACGCCCCCAGGATCTCGTCGTCGTCCAACATCCCGCTCAGACCGTCGGAGCACAGAAGATACGTGTCGCCCGGCTCCACCTCCACGGTCTTCAGGTCCACCTGCACCGTGTCCTTCATCCCCAACGCACGCGTGATCACGTTCGACGGCAACGTCTCCAACAGCTCCTGGGGAAGATCCGGGCTCAGCAGCAGCGCCTCGCTGCGCAGCGAGTGATCGCGCGTGAGCTGCTCCATCTTCCCCTCTCGCACCCGATAGCACCGGCTGTCCCCCACATGCGCGATCTGCGCCTGCGACCCGTCCACCAGCAGCGCTACCACCGTGGACCCCATCCCCTCGTGCTGCTCGTGCGTCGACGCGATCTCGAACACGTCCCGGTTCGCCTTGCGGACGGCCGTCAGCAGCCGGCTCGCACCCGGCCCCATCGCCTCGTCCTCCGCTTGCGCCTCCCACGCCCCTTCGCGCGTGGCCTCGAAGAAGTTGCGCATCGACGCCACGACCATCGCGCTCGCGATCTCGCCCGTCTGATGCCCTCCCATGCCGTCGGCCGTCACGTAGAGACCCAGATCCATCGCAACGAGGATCCGATCCTCGTTGTGGTCCCGGACCCGTCCCGGATCCGTGCGCCCTGCCGCTTGCTCCTGGATGTGCCCTCTGGTCACGGCGCACACACTACCGCAATCCATGCCCGCAGGACGAGCTACCCGTGAACTTTTCCGAACCCCTCACCTCGACGCGACCGGACGGCCGTCCGCGTCCATCCACCGCACCGGCCCCAGACCCAGGCCCGCCAGCTCGTCGCGGAACTTCTCCGCATCACCGACGATCACCAGCCGCATCTTCCGAGAGTCCAACCACCGGGCTGCCGCCGCCCTCACCTCGTCCTGCCCGACCGCCTCCACCCGATCGGGCAGCGACCGATACTCGTCGAGCGGCAACCCGTAGACCCCCAGCCACGCCACCGATGCCGCCGTAGCGACGTTCGACTCGAACCTCCCGGGCAGGGTCTGCACCAGCGACACCCGCGCCCGCGACAGCTCCTCGCGCGTCACCCCCAACCTCCTGAGCTGCTCGAGCTCCCGCACCATCTCGCCGATCGCGTCCACCGTGTGCGCCGTCTCCACCGCTGCCCCCGCCGTGAACGGCCCCGAGCCCAGCCTCAGGTCGAACGAGCTCCGCGCCCCGTAGGTCCAAGCGTGCGTCTCGCGAAGATTTCCGTTCAAACGACTGGTCCCCATCCCCCCGAAGATCGCATTCGCCACCAGTGCCGCATCCAGATCGGCCCCCGTGCGCGCGGGCCCGATCCCGCACATCGCCACGTGGGACTGGCGCGCCCCGGGGCGATCCACCACGAACACGCCCGGACGCTGCACCGGCGCCGGCGCCAACGCGGGCAGCGCGCGCTTCGGCGGCCTCCAGCTCCCCAGCAGCGCGTCGAGCTTCCTCGTCACCTCGGCCGCGTCCACATCGCCCACCACCGCGACGTGCATCCGCTCCGGCACGAAGATCGATTCGTAGAACGAACGACACCGATCTGGCGTGATCCGCGCGATCGACTCGCGATTCCCGATCAACGGCTGCCCGTAGACGTGTCCCGCGTACAGCACGCGGGCGACCGTGTCCCGCAGGATCGCGTCGGGCGCGTCTACCCGCTGCGAAAGCCTCGCGAAGCGCTGCGACCGGAGCCGCTCCACCTCCGCCTCGGCAAACGCGGGTCGCGTCGTCATCTCCGCCACCAACGCCAACGCGTCGTCGAGCCGATCCCGAAGCACCTTCACCCAGACGTTGCCGCTGTCCCAGTCCACCCAGGCGTGATGCTCCGCGCCGATTGCGGCGAACGCCTCGGACAGGTGCATCGCATCTCGGGTCGAGGTCCCCTGCTCGAGCATCTCCCCCACGAACGATCCGAGCCCCGCGTTGGGCTGTCGATCCGCTCCCCCGCGCGTGGCGATGTGCACCACCACCATCGGCAGGTTGGTTCGGGTCACGACCAACACCCGCACCCCGTTGCCCAGCGTGCCTGCCGTGGGCACGGGCGCGAGCCACGCCGGCGCCATTCCCGCTGACGGAGGCGATTGCCGGAAGTCGGCGTCCGGTGTCGGCGACCAGGGCGGCTCGGCGGCCACCGCGCTCGCGCTGGGCCGGGCAACGACGGGTGGGGGGGGCGTGGGCGCAGCGGCGCAGCTCCAGGCCGCTGCGAGGCTCGCGACGCAGATCCACCGGAGAGAGCCGGCGAGCGAGCTCGCGAAGGATCGTTGCGCCATCGCCCGAAGCTACTTGCGCAGCCCCGCGCGGTCCAGCCCCGACACCGCCGCACGCGCCCTACTGCGCGTCCGCCTGCACCGGCTCCCGGGCCTGGGGACGCTGCGATCCCCGCACCTCGGTGTGCATCTGCACGCTCACCCGCGACCCGGGCGCCACCGACTCCACCACCCAGCAGTTGCCTCCGATGATCGACCCGCGCCCGATCACCGTCTCACCCCCCAGGATCGTCGCCCCCGCGTACACCACCACGTCGTCCTCCAGGGTGGGATGACGCTTCGGACCGCCGCGAAGCGCGGCCACCTTCGCCGACGACAACGACAACGCTCCCAGCGTCACCCCCTGGTAGATCCTCACCCGATCGCCAATCAACGTCGTCTCGCCGATCACCACGCCCGTGCCGTGATCGATGAAGAACGCGTCCCCGATCCTGGCGCCGGGGTGGATGTCGATCCCGGTCAGACGGTGCGCGTGCTCCGACATCATGCGCGGCAGGAACGGAACCTGTCGGAGGTACAGAGCATGCGCCATGCGGTGCACCGTGATCGCGTACAGCCCCGGATAGCAGAGCACCACTTCGTTCGGGTCCCGTACTGCCGGATCGCCGGCCACGGCCGCCTGCGCATCGCGTACCAACGCCCTGCGCAGCGAAGGAAGCTCGTCCAGGAACTGCCGCGTCACCTCGTCGGAGCACACCTCGCACTCCACGCACGACGCCGCGCGGTGCTCGCCGCGATGCACGTACCGGCGGGCCGCGCAGATCTCCCTACGGAGCGTCAACGCGACCTCTTGCAGCGTGCCCTGCACTCGCGCCTCCAGCTCGCTCGAGCTCACCTCTCCACCCCACACCAGCTCCGGGAACACCAGCTCCCGAAGCCGCCCCACGAGCTGCTCCACCGCCCGCCCGCTCGGAAGCGCCACGCACGACCCCGGCTCACCCGTGCCCGCCGCATCCGCATACGCCCCCATCAACGCCCCCGCCAACCCACCGTTCACCAGCGGTCCTTGTCCCTTCCTCATCTCTCCACTCCTTCGCTCTCGTCCTGTCCGTCGATGCATCTCCGCATTCCGGTCCCCGAATGCTCCTGCCGGCACAGCGACGCCGAAGTGCTTTGGGGGCCTTCAGCTCACGCGGCCGGCCGACGACAGGTACAGCGACAGGCTCCGCTCCAGCGCTGACGCTGGAAGCGAGAGGAAGGGTTCGAGCCTGGGGCGCTGGACATCGACGGGATCCTAGCGCCCGGGATCGACTTGTCCAGCCGGGTGGGGAAAGAATCCCTCGCTCCCAGCGGACCGGGGCGCCGCAACCGTGTTTCGCATCAGCGCGCTTGCCCGAATCCTTGCCCCTCGGGCACCATGGGTGTGTGAAAGGCAAACACGACCACGACGACGACCTCGAAGCCCGGTTGCGCCGCGATCCGCGGAGGGATCCCACCGATCCACCTCCCGCGCCCGACGGCGAGCCGCCGCCGCCCAAGGTCGAGGTGATCGACAGCGCCAAGCCCCCGTCTCCCGCGAAACCCGAGCCCGAGCCCGAGCCCGAGCCCGAGCCCGAGCCCACGCCCCCCAGTCGCAGGGATCGACCCGCGCCGATCGCACCCGAGCGCGACGTCCATCCGCCCTCCTCGGCAGCCTCGATCGTGACCTCGTCGGACACGCGCATTCCCGACCTCGAGAAGGCGCTGGCCTCGGGGGATTGGGACCAGACGCTGCGCGTTCTCGGCCCCCCCGCGGAAGCGGGCAAGCTCCCGCCCAATCTCGGAATCCTGTTCGCCATCGCGATGAAGGAAAAGGATCGCGAGGACATGCCGGTGCGCGAGCTCAACGATGTCGCCATCCGGTGCACCGCAAGCCTGCTCGGCGTGCCGCACGACAGCGCGATTGCGCTGCTCGTCGCCAAGCGCCTCATCCGACGCAACCCGGTCGCCTGGCAGAAGCGCAAGGCCCCTCCCCCCACGATCTCGATCCTGATCATCATCGGCACCGTGGTGTTCGTGGGACTCTTCAGTTGGCTCATCAGCTTCGGCTACCTGCAGGTCAACTTCCGTCTCCCCTGAGCGACGGCGCAGGGCTCCCTGCCGTGCGCTTGCCCACGACGCCCGCCCGGCGCGCTTGTGCTGTCCCCCCGTTCCGCCTCATCATCCGCCCATGCGGAGACTCGCTCGTCTGCTCTGCTTCCTCTTCGTCCCGGCTTGCGGCGCACCCCCCGCGCCACCCGTCGCCACGCCCGCCCCGGTCCCCATCGTCTCCGCTCCCGTCGCCGACCCCGCCGGCCCCGCCGTGGATTCGCGCAACCTCGGGCATCTGCCCCGCGGCTGCGCCGCCGTCGCGGCGGTCGATCCCGCCAGGCTCGACGAGCTGCTCCGGGTCACGGCGCGCAGGTTCCTGCCGCACCAGATAGCGAAGGTCGAGGAGGTTCTCGGCGTCTCTGCGGGGGCCCTCGCCCAGCTCGGTCTCGCCTCGAGCATCGGAGTGGACCTGTCGCGCCCGATCCTCGTGGGCGTCGCGCCACTCGATCCCACGGGCCGTGAGGTGCTCGACCACGGCACGTCCGCCGTGGACCGGACTACGCTGCATCCTTGGGAGAGCATCGACGGGTTGTCGAAGACGATCGCGAAAGCGTTCAGCGCGCGGCATCCCGCCCCGGCTCACATTCGCGTGACCGTGCCATCGACGGACGCCACACGGCTGCTGGCCGCGATTCACGAGCTGCTCCAGCTCCGGCGTTACCAGCGCGTCGCGACCCCAAGTGCACTGGAATCCATGCACGCGCGACGGGAGCGGGTCGTCGCCCTGTCCCTCGGTCCCGGTGTGGTGGTCGTGGATGTCTTCGCCTTCCAAGGGCTCGTGCCGAGCCCCAGGATGATGACGCAAGCCGTCCTGCTCGCGTGGGAATCGCTGCTCGCTCCGACGGGCGAGCAAGGTCCGTCGCTCGACGGTCGTGCGGCGCGACTCTCGTATGCCCCGCTCCTGGTCGCCGAGCTCGCCGGGCTCGAGAGGCTCAGCCGGGAGCAGGATCTGGTCGCGATCGACCGCGACGGCCAGCCCGATCTCCGCATCACGCGCGCGGCGCAAGACGCGCTGCGCCTTCGATCGCTGGCGGGCGGAAGCCGTCCGTTCTTCGAGCGCGTCGAGCTGTCCCTCTCCTTGGACCAGGGTTTCCCGCGCTTCGATCTGAGCGCGAAGACCGGGGCTGGAATCGGCTCCGACGCGGCCGCGGCCTGCTCGCCTTCCGTCTCCGTGGACTTCCCTGGGGCCCTGTCCCGATTCGACACCTCCGCGTCGTGCATGAAAGCCGTACGGGTGCCGGGCGACGCGGTCGGTCAAGGCTCCTCGCTGGTGCAGAATACGATGCTCGACGACGTGGCCCGCGCCGGCACCCTGGCCTGGCCCGTCGCGCTCGCCTCCCTCCCCTTTGCCCTCACCCGCATCCCCTTGCTGTGGAATGCCGGCGTGGGCGCCCGCGCCATGCAACGCATGGATCGATTCGGCTGGTCGAATCCGTCATTCGGCGCTCCCGACGTCTTTTGGGGACTGCTCCCCGCAGGCGCCACCGGTGACACCATCGCCTGCGCGGCCGAGGAGTCCCCGGTCGGCTGCAGAGGCACCCGGCGCCTCGTCCCGGGCCGCACGCAGCAGCTCGCGAATCGCGCGTTCGCAAGGCTGATTCCCCTCGGCGGACGCCTGATCCTGATCACCTCCAGGGACAAGTCCGCGCTCGAGGCGATGGTCCCGACGCTCACGGCCGCGGCCGTGCCGCCTCTTCGCACCGCGGTCTCCGAAGGAACCCTGCAGCGCGCCTTCACCGCAATAGGCGCACAGACCGAATCGATCCGATACATCGGACACGCCTCCCTCACCGCGGATCGACTCGAGGTCACCTTCCACGCGTCGCGATGATCGGCGCGCGAACGCGCTCGTGGCGCTGGTCGCGGAGGCGCGCGTGCGCTACGAGCGGCGATCATGTCCGCCAAGCCCTCGAAGAGTGCCTTGAAGCAAGAGCTCGTGAGCCTGCTGCAACGCGATCTGGAGGTCCTGCAGCGCGCCCACCGCGCCTCGCAGGAAGGGGCGACCCACGAAGAGGCGAAGCCCGAGAACGACAAGGACACGCGCGCCCTGGAGCAGAGCTACCTCGCTCGCGGCCAGGCCAGGCGCGTCGATGACCTCTCCTCCGCCCTCTCCGCCGTGCAGGCCATGTCCCTCCGCCCCTTCCGCGACGATCAGCCCATCGCCATCGGCGCCCTCGTCCAAGTCGAAGAGGATGACCAGGAACGACTCTTCTTCATCGCTCCCGAGGGCGGCGGAACGGCTCTCGCCGACGGCGCGGTCCAGGTCGTCACGCCCCGCTCGCCGTTGGGTCGCGCGTTGCTCGGCAAGCGCGTCGGCGACGTGTGCAGCCTGTCCGTCGCATCCCGAACTCGTGAGCTCGCCGTCGTCGGAATCGAGTGAAAAGGTCGGCCCGAAGCGGCGCCGAACGCGGTCACCGCACGCGACCTGGAAGCCCCGGCAAGTCGACTTCCGATCGCGATCATGTCGGGAGAACCGGGTGACCGGCGCGTCGCGGGACGGCGCCAGCGCTTTACGACGCCTGGCGATTCGTGCGACGCTGGGTATTTGTGAGGGAGGTTGTTGTGAGGAGATGGATTGCGGGAGTCCTGGCGGCATCGGTCGTATGGCTCACGGCGCCGTTCGCGGCTGCGCAGGCGCAACCAGGGGAAGGGTGCGACGGGGAGAAGGAGCGTGCGGTGAAGGTGCCTTGCGCGGGCATCGACTTCTGCACCTGCGCCTACCAATGCAGCAAGGACTCCGAATGCGCTTCGGATTGCTGCTCGGGTGGCCTGTGCGTTCCGGCATGCGTGTGCCGAGGCGAGGGGGCCTACGACCTGTGTGTCTTCGGAGAGAACCCCGAAGGGGAACGCGATTCCGAAGAGGGGGGATGCGCGGTGTCGCATGCCGGCCACCTCGAGCCCGATGCCTCGCTGCTCGCGGCGTTCGCCGCGTTGACGTTGCTGCGCGTCGCCGCTGGCCGCGGGCGGAAAGGACGTGACCGTGCGCGCCCGTGACCTCGCAGCCCTCGCCGGTTGCCTCCCCATCGTCATCGCAATCGCCGTGTCCGGCTCCGCGATCGGCGCTCCCACCGACCGCAAGCCCGCGCCGGCTCCCTCCGCCTCCGACACGCGCAAGCAGGCCAAACCCGCGGCGCGTCCGCGCGACCGCGCCGCGCTCGACGCCGTGATCCAGGCGCTCGCGGATCACCAGGGTTCGAACTTCGGCCAGGCCGCACGCAAGCTCGAGCAGACCGTTGGCAAGTGCGGTGCGGACGCCTGCTCGCCGGCCGTGAAGGCGAGGGTCCTGGCGGCGCTGGGGATGGTGCGCGAGGCCGGGTTGCGCAAGCACGCCGAAGCCGTGAGCGCGTTCGAGCAGGCGCTGCGGCTCGACGATCGCGTGGAGCTGCCTGCGCAGGCCGATGCGGAGACGCGACGGGTGTTTGGCGAGGTGCGGGAGCGCGTGATTCCGCCGCCACCTCCGCCTCCGCAGCCCTCCGCGCCGCCCGCTGCATCGTCATCGCCGCCTCCGCCGGCCGAGGTGCCCATCGCGCCCCTGCAGACCCTCGGTGATGCGACCTGGAAGGAGGGAATCGGTCTGGTGCGCGAGGGCGATGCGCCCCCGCCGCCGCCCGCCGATCGAGGTTGGGGGAGGCCCATTGCGCTCTCCGCTCCGCGCCCCGTCCGATTCGACGAGTTCGAGTTTCAGCTTCGTCTGGGCAAGGTCACCTTCAATCCGATCAACGACGGTGCGACCGATTCGGGCGGAGCCACGGACTTGTCCGGGGCCCTGATCGAGCTGATGTTCCGCCCCGAGTGGCGCAGCGCTTCCGGCCCTGTCGCCTTCTGGTTCGACTTCCGATTTGGAATCACGCCGCGCGTCAGCGGCCCCCTGCAGATGCCGAATCGCACGGTCGTCAAGCCCATCGACGCCCACCTCACCCATCTGCGGCTCAGCGGCCACCTGGGGCTCGATGCGGTCCCCATCTCCTTCGTCGGATTCGGTCCCTTCTTCGGGTATCGCGGCGACGCGTTCTCCCTCTCCCTCGACGACGGCGACAAGCTCGTCGGGACCAGCACGGAGAGCGGCTCCTACGGCTCCTTCGATCACGGGATGGAATACGGCGGACACGTGCGGCTTCGCACCGCCGACCGGGTGGGCAGGCCCGCGATGCTATACGCCGACGCCGCGATGTTCCACCGCAGGAGTCCCATCCTGACGGGAGTCTACCAACGATTCGAGCTCGGCATCCGGCCCGGAGGCGCCATGGTGTTGGGCTTGTGGTACGAGCGACGCAGCAGCGCCAAGGGCTATGCCTCCATCGGCGAGGTGGACGATCCTGCCGATATCCTCGGCAGGACCATGGCGGTCGAGAGCATCGTCGGCATCGGCCTGGGCACCGCCTTCTCCACGGTGGTGGATGCTCCCTCGACCACGGTCCGATCCACCACGGGTGCTCCGCGACGGAGGAAGTGACATGAAGACAAACACCCGCTCCGTCACGACCACCGCTTCCGTCATCGCCGTCGCCGCGGCCCTCGTCGCTTCCACCGTGGCCGGCTGCCACGCGAGCGCGCAAATGCACGCAGCCAACGCCGTCTCTCCCGAGGACAAGAGAGCCTGGCAGGCGCTCCAGCCCGGCAGCCGCATCGTGGTCTTCGATCCCGCCGGGACCTGCAACGCCGTAATCGGCGCGGATGCCGCGCAGCTCGACAAGGATCCGCAACCGCTCTCCAAGCAGCCCTGGGCGGGGGGCGCTGCGGTGTTCCAGGTGACAGGCTCCAAGGTATTCGAAGGCAGTTCCAACGCACCCGCGTCGATCACCCTCGGACTCGCGAGCAACACCGGAGAACGATTCGTATTCCGATTCGTTCCGGATGGGAGCCCCGCCTGCATCTGGCCGCACCGCCCGGAGCTCGACGCGCTGCTGGCGCGAGTCGGGACCCGGGTGGTGTTCGCACCGTGGATTCCCTCGTGCACGCAGATCGCCGCCGCAGGCACCTCTCCCGATTCCCAGCTCCTCGAGGCCGACCCCGGCGTCGAGCTCTCCCTCGAAGCCCTCGAGATCGGCGCCTCCTCCCCCTCCCTGCTCACCGACTGGAAGTGGCAGGAGCCCGTGGTCCCCTGGTTCAAGGCCGGCCGCGGCACGCTCCACCTGCGCGCCGACACCATCGCATCCTGCTTCGTCGCCCCCGGCGATCCCTCCGCGAAACCACCGGCCGAGGCGCTTGCCCTCACGCGCACCGATCGCGGACGCTGCACCGCGGCCCCCAACCGCGGCCAGGAGCACCTCACGTGCCGTACGTCGCTCGGAGTGTGGGAAGGCACAGCGGGCAATCGCGCGCTCGACCTGCGGCTCGTGCGAAGAACCTTGGGGACGCTGAACATCCTCGGCGGGCGGCCGGTGACCGGCGGGCGCTTCGCCCGCACGGTGGTCGCGGTGAAGATGGGGACTCCGTCGCAGGAGCGGGAGCGTCAGCTGTATCGCGCCATGGACGAGGTCTTCGCCAAGGTGCTCGCCGGAGACGACGGCATGGTCCGGGTGGCGCAGCCCGGAGATCCGAGCGTGACGCTCGTGGTCTCGGCGTCGGTGCGCGACCTGGTCCTCGGAAATCTCGAGCGCAAGACCGTCAGCGCGACATCGCAATACGAAGATCACAAGGAGTCCCGTCCCAATCCCGACAAGGCCAAGGCCCAGGCCGAGGTCGAGAACGCTCGCGTCGGGCTCGAGGCTGCGCGCGAGGACTTCGCCCGGCGCAAGGAGCAGGAACGCCAGGACCACCAGACCTGCCTCAACGCGTGCAGCTCCCAATCCGATGCGAACATGGCCAATGCCTGCCGCACGGGCTGCGGAATCGTCTCCGCGGTGACCGCCGAGTCGGACGCCAAGGTCATCGCCGCCCGCAACCGACTGACCGAGGCCCAGTCGAAGCTCGGCCAGACCCCGGACACCATCGAGGTGCCCGTCATGCAGGACTGGAAGTACGACAAAACGCTCTACTCCCGCGCGATCTCCGCCGTGCTCGACCTGGAAGTGGAGTTCAAGTCCGGAACCGTGCGCAGCAGCCAGCCGTTGAGCGATGCCGTCGCCGACGAAGAGGTCGTGGCCGACGAGCGCCACAACGTTGCGGGACACGCCCCGGATCGCGACCTCATCGAACGCCCGGAGAGCCTCATCCCGCGCATCGCCGAGAAGATCGCCGAGCACCTCGGACAAGGCCTTCGCGCGGCCATCAACAAGGAGATGCAGGAGGCCGCGCTCCGGGCCTTTGCCGAATCCGGTGGCGAGGCGCCACGGCCCGAGTACCGCAGCGTCGATGCCATGGCGTTCCACGCCGTCGGCCGACGACTCCGCAAGGCGGTGCAGCGCGGCCTGTCCACCCTGCAGCCCGGCACTCCCGTCCCCCTCCCCTCGGCCGCCGTCGATCTCGGCCCCGATGACTGCATCCTCGCAGTCGCCGTCTCCGAAGGTGACACGTCCGGCTCCCTCTCCCTGACCACTGTCGACCGCAGCCATGGTGACCTGCGCGGAAAGTCGTTCGCGCTGGTGGAGGCCTGTCGCGACGAACTCGGCGAGGCATCCCGTGTGGAGCTCGGACTGCAAAGCCCGCAAGGGGCCTCGGTCCGTTGGGGGCTGTACAAGGTGTCGCGCAATCCCTCTCCTTGAGAATCTCCCCCCCCGCGCCTCGAACCGCCCCACGATTCGCGACTCCCCCCCCTTCGCTCCGGAAGGCCCGATTGACGCGCGCGCGGCTTGCTGGTGTGATCGGAGATGTTGCACGCCCGTGCCGGGCGAGTCAGGTCTTCTGCGATGAACACGAAACGCTGCTTCGATGGTCGAGTGGCTCCCCATGTGTGGGTGGCCTCGCTTGCGCTGGCGATCGCCTCTGTCCCGGCGTGCGGCTCTTCCGACGATGCGGGCGAGGGGGGCGCCGCGGGGCAGGCGGGCGCGGCGCAGACCGGGGGATCGGCCGGTATCGGCGGAGGATTGGCCGGAGCTGCAGGCGACGCGGGCCCCGCGGGGAGTGCCGGAGCCGATGCCGCGGCCGGCGGCGCTGGTGCCGACGCCGCCATCGACGCTTCGGGCGGCAGCGCGGGGGGAGATGCCGCGGCCGACGTCGCGGACGAGCCGGATGTTTCGGATACCGACGCATCCGGGGACGACGCCGCGGACGCCCAGGACGCGCCGCCGGACACCGCTCCTCCGCAGGACGCGGCGCCGGTGCCGTACTGCGACGATCACTTCTGCCAGCCTGCGATTCCGACCGGGCAGACCGGGTGCTGGAACGCGACCTCGACGATGACCTGCCCTTCGAATGGCAACTGCGCCAAGACCGACTTCTGCGGCCAGGATGCCCAGTACCCCGGCGCGACGCGAACGCTCCAGCCCACCCTCCACGGGGGCGTCTGGGTCGTCGTCGATTCGCTCACCGGCCTCATGTGGCAGCAGGGCGCGTCCGCAACCACCTCCAAGCTCACCGCCGCCGTGACCTATTGCGACCAGCTCGACTACGCCGGTGAGACGGACTGGCGACTCCCCACCATCGCCGAGCTGCAGGGGCTCGTCGATTACAGCGGAGCATCACCCGCAATCGACTCCTCCGCGTTTCCCAACACCCCCGCCAACCTCTGGTCGTCCACCATCACGGCCTCGGAGCCGACGCTTGCGTGGACGGTGTCGTTCGGCGACGGACGCCTCGCGGTGGTCTCGATCAACTCCCTGTGGCCGTCGCGATGTGTCCGCGGCCCCGCCGCGCCCCCGGAGGGCCCAGCGCGATTCCAGTCCACGGGCGGCGGCGGTCTCGTGATCCTCGACCAGCAGACCGACCTGCGATGGCAGATGTCGGAGGCGCCCGCGATGACCTGGCAGGAGGCGTTGGCCTACTGCGAGGGCCTCGCCTATGGGGGCAGGGACGATTGGCGACTGCCGAACATCAACGAGGTCGCAACGCTGGTGAGCTTCGCCAAGAAGTGGCCGGCCTCGGCCTTCCCGGGGATGAGCGAGAATCGCTTCTGGACCTCCACGACCGCCGCGACGACCACCGGCGCCATGGCCTGGTACGTCCACATGCAGAACGGGTTGCCCTTCTACCAGGGCAAGCTCGATGCCCTCTCCGTCCGCTGCGTGACCGGCCTCTGACGGGCCTTCGATGAGTTCCGATTCGGCCGCACGCGGGCGCGCGTGAGCACGGACCTTGCCGCCGCCCCCCAGGATCAGGCCCGCGCGTCGAGCACTTCGCGAATCCGCGCGGCCAGGTCCCGCACCGTGTAGGGCTTGCCCAGGAATCGAATCCCGGCGTCGAGCACCCCGTGGTGCACGATCACGTTTTCCGTGTACCCCGAGGTGAACAGCACACGAACCGAAGGACGCAGGGCAAGCAGGCGCTCCGCCAACACCCTGCCGTTCATGTCCGGAAGCACGACATCGGTGAGCAGCAGGTCGATCGGTCCGGCATGGGCCTCGACCGCACGCAGCGCCGCGGTTGCGCTCCCCTCCGCGAGGACCGAGTACCCCAGCCGCGTGAGCACCCTGCACCCGAAGCCCCGCACCGCCTCGTCGTCTTCGACCAGCAAAACCGTCTCGGCCCCGCCCACCGGCACGTCGGCCGACGAGCTGCTCGTACGAAACGCGTCCGGCTCTCCGCGCACGCACGGCAGGTAGACCTTCACGACCGTGCCGCGTCCAGGCTCCGAGTAGATCTCGATCGATCCGTTGTGCTGCTTGACCGCGCCGTAGACCATCGAGAGCCCGAGACCCGTGCCCTGTCCCTTGGCCTTGGTCGTGAAGAACGGCTCGAACACTCTGCGGCGCACCTCGGCGGTCATTCCGCAGCCGCTGTCGGAGACCGCGAGCAGGACGTACTCGCCCGGCTTCGTCTCCGGGTGCTGCTGGCAGTACAGATCGCCCAGCACCACCTGCGAGGTCTCGATGGTGAGCTGACCTCCCTGGGGCATCGCGTGGCGCGAGTTGACCGCGAGGTTCACCAGGATCTGCTCGACCTGTCCGGGATCCACCTTCACCGGGTCGATGTCGTAGCTGAGCAGC
>JAKLDZ010000640.1 GCA_022703255.1 Myxococcota bacterium
GCTGAAGCGCTTCTTCAACTTGCGTACCGTGCGCTCATTGGCTCCGACGAGCATCGCGACATCCGCGATCGCGACCGAATCGGCCGTCAGCAGCACGGCCTGCCCCCGCTTGGCGACGCGCTGCTGCGTCGTCGGCAGCCGCACGATCGCCTCGATCCTCTCACGATCCTCGGGGCGCAGCACCAGCGGCTCCGCCCTCGGGCCACGATGCGGACGATTTGCCCAAGGCGTTGCGTCGATCATGACGCACGGCCATCCGAGTCCAGATTCCCTGGCCAAAGTTTTGGCGGACGGAAGTAGTGCGTTCGCCACGTGCTGCGTGTCCTTGCGGTCTTGCCTTCCCCGCCAGCCAACCCCACCCCCGCCGCCTCGGCTGAGGAGGGGCGTGGACATGGGTTCCCAGGCGACGCGGGGCGCGGGGATCAACGGCGCGGCGACGCGGGGATCAACGGCGCGGCGACGCGGGGCGCGTGGCTTTGCCGATGGCGAAGCCCCACGCGGACAAACGACGCGAACAAACGACGCGAACAAACGACGCGAATGAATGACGGGGCGCTGTGTGGCAATCGGTCGCGCGGCACTGCCTGGGAATCCCCGCTGCTGTCGAAACACACTGCGCGGCGGCGTGTATCCAACTCACGCGAATCCCGCCCGATGGTCCGGGTCCCCTTGGCCGGCGCAAATCCTTGACACAGGTGTCCCGAACACGGGTTCCGCGACACCAGCATTCGACCGCGGGCATGCACACAATCAGCGTTCCGGCGAGGCCCGCGTTTGTCGACAGCTCCGAATGCCACGCCACATCGCTCCACGAATTGGTGTCAGGGGCGTAGAACTCCGACGTGACAGGCGCTTGGTCGACGGTCTTGTCGCCCAGCACGAGGAACCCTCCGGAACTCAGGACCAGTCCTCGGAAGTAGGCTCTTGGCCTGAGCATCGGCGCGATCGCATGCCGGGCATTCAGCACGGGGTGATAGACTGCGAACTTCGGGACCATCTGGGGCAGCCGGCGCCCCTTCGCCTTCCCCTTCCCATTCCCTGTCCCGGCCCCCCCTGCCTCACCCCCTCGCCTCCGGCCCTTCGCCTTCCTGGTTCCTGGCTTCTCCGGCGTCGCTTGACTCCATCTCCCTTTCGCCGCTAGCCCTTGAGGATGCTTCGCACCCTCGTGCTCATCGCGCTCACGGCTTCTCTCTCCGGTTGCTGCAAGCCTCCCAAGGCAGGCGATGCCTGCAAGACCGACAACGAGGAGCGCTGCGTCGACCAGACGAACGCGCTCGTGTGCCACGCGAAGAAGTACGAGCCCATGAAGTGCGAGGGGCCCAAGGGCTGCATCAAGCAGGGCACCGAATCCGACTGCGACGAGTCCGTCGGCTCCGAGGGATCTCGCTGCAACGTCGATGGCAAGTCCTCGTGCAGTGTCGACCACAAGGCAATGCTCGTCTGCACCGCAAATCAGTGGAAGGTCGCGTCAAACTGCCGCGGTCCCGAGGCCTGCAAGATCAACGGCACCACGATCACGTGCGACGCCTCGCTCTCGCAAGCGGGGGATCCCTGCGAGGCCACGAACGAGGGCAAGTCCGTCTGCCAGATCGACGGCAAGGCCATGCTCGCGTGCAAAGGCGGGTCGTTCCAGATCGCGAACCCGTGCCTCGGCGCCAAGGGCTGTAGAGTTGACGGCACGAAGATTCGTTGCGACATGTCGATTGGCAATTCCGGCGACGCCTGCAGTCACACCGGTCACGCCTGCTCGACCGACGGCAAGTTCGTCCTCGAGTGCAAGGGCGGCAAGCTCGTCGTCGACAAGGACTGCAAGTCGAAGAAGTGCGTCGTCGATCCGAAGGACGAGACCTTGAGCTGCAAGTAGCTGCTCTCCCCTCCGGGCATTCGCCTTCGCCTTCCCAGCTCCCTCACGCCGCATCCGCCGGCTTCTCGAGCACGATGCTGTCGCCCTGTCGCGGCGTTCGACGCGCACTCCTGCGCCGTGTGCTGCGCGTCCACGTTGAGCGCACCGGCTTGCGGACCTCGCTCGGCCGTGCTGCACTGACGGCCGGGAAGGGAGGAAGCCCGTCCCGACGGTTCGGCCGAGGACAGACTGGAGTCTTGCGATGAGTCGGGAGCTGCCGTGACTGCACTTCGCTTCGACCGCGTGGTTCGTTCGGCCGGATGGATCCGCCGGATGAAGACGTACTCCGTGGTATTCGACGACGGCACGCTGTACCTGCTGGCGGTCGGTCCGGCGATGCGTGCGACACGGGCCTACGACCCGCTGACCCAGGCAGCGTTGGGCCCGATGGCGTCCCGCTACGAAGCCGCCGTTCGAGCGGGCGAGCAACGTCTCGCGCAGGAGGGCCTCGACGCGCTGAGCGCCG
Organism: Myxococcota bacterium; assembly: GCA_022703255.1. Lineage (GTDB taxonomy): Bacteria > Myxococcota_A > Polyangia > Polyangiales > Polyangiaceae > JACRCQ01. The sequence goes on from JAKLDZ010000640.1 coordinate 2,370, forward strand.
GGAAGGACTGCTTCAAGCTGGCGCGGAACGACATCGTGGGTTTCGATCTCAAGAAGGATCTGTATGGTCTTCCCCGCCTGGTCCTTCGCACGACGCAAGGCAAGATCCGGTTCCAATTCCCGAACCACTCGCTGGAGCAGGTCCAGGTTCTGGTCGAGGCGCTGCAGCAGCG
>JAKLDZ010000641.1 GCA_022703255.1 Myxococcota bacterium
CGGGCCGGGGAGGTGGGGGAGGGCGGGGAGAGGAGCAGCAGCCCATCGCCGCCGATGCCGCGTCGCCGGTCGCACAGGGCGCGGATCGCTTCCTCGGGGGGGAGCTCGACGCTGGGCCACTCGAAGAGGATGAAGTCATTGCCCGTGCCTTCGTACTTGTAGAAGGAGCGGGTGGTTTCGTGGTCGGAGGGGGGGAGTGTCATGGCGTAGCGGCGCAAAGTTGGCGTCGGATCGGGAAGCAAGGTACCATCATCGTTGTTGCGGACAACCGCGTTCCCGGATGGGGTCGAGCATGGCTACCTGGATGAAGAGAGCTTCGGTTTTGGGGCTGATGGCTGGGGTTGGCGGTCTTCTGGCCTCGGCGTGCGCCGACAACGAGCAGACGATTTTCATCCGTCAGGTGCAGGCTCCGGAGACGGAGTGCGGCTACACTGCGGATCCGAGCGGGGCTGCGGTCGGGATCGGGGTTCTGGATCTGGCTTTGACGACGGAGTATCGGGCGGGGTTGTTGGTCGGGAACCAGTTGGTTCCGCGTGCCAACGCGGATCGTCCGGCGGCGGAGACGAACCGGGTTCGGTTGACGGAGGCGGAGGTGCGGGTGGAGCTGACGACGGGGGAGGAGGTCGGGAGCTTCACGGTGCCGGGAACGGGCTTCATTGATCCGGGGACGGGGTCGGAGCCGAGCTACGGGATGTTTCTGAGCACGTTGGTGGACTCGGCTTCCGGGAAGGTGATTCTCGACAAGCTCGGGGGAGCGTCGGGCACGCGTTCGAGCACGGTCGGGCGCATCGTGACGGTGGTGAAGGTGTTCGGAAGGACGCTAGGTGGCAAGGATGTCGAGTCGGGGGAGTACCGGTTCCCGATCGAGGTCTGCTACGGGTGTCTGATCTCGTTCCCGCCGGATGCCAACGATCCGACGTTGGCGAAGCAGCCCAACTGTCTGAAGGCTTCGGAGACGGGCTCGACCTTGGAGGAGCCGTGTCTGGCCGGCCAGGACCAGCCGGTGGACTGCCGCATCTGCAAGGCGCGTCTCGGAGCGGCGGGCGCCACGCTGTGCGAGCCGTAGGTTTCACGTGAAACAGCGTCGTCCGGGTCGGGGGGTCCTCGCGGTCGTCCTCGGGATCTGCGCGGGCGGGGGGGCTACGGCGTTGACCGCCGACGCATCCGCCGAACCCCAAGCCAACATCGGCCTGCGACCCGGCATTGCTGGCACGAGCACCGAAGGGTGGTGGTCCGGCACCGGGTTCCACCTTGCGCTCCACGGCGATGTCGTGTTCGGGAGGACCCAGAATCGGTCCTTCGGTGCCGGCCCATTCGCTGACGTCGCGACGCAGTCCGGAGCGGTGCTTCCGGGGGGCGGGTTGACGCTACACCTTCCCACCCACGCATACGTCCCGGTGCTGCTCTCCGTCGGCGGCTACGGTCGATGGCACCCAGACCAGGGATGGTCGCCCGGGATCTCGGGAGAAGTGTTCCTCGGTTCGCGAAGCTACAACTACCATTCGAGCTACGTGATGGCCGGTGGCCTGGTTGCCCAAGTCCGGCAGGGATTCGGCGATAGCGCCGAGCGATCGATCGTGCTGGCGGTGCACCTGGACGGAGAGCTCCTGTCGCTCCCCTTCGTGCTACTGTACGAGGCCTTGAGCGGAAGCAGGGCGAAGTAGTTCAGCTCGGCGGACACCTAACCATGGCGGACCCCAAGCATACCGTAGCGTTCTCGATCGCAGGAAAGGCCTATCGGGTGGTGACCACCGCCAGCAGCGAGGAGATCGTCGCGCTGAGCGGGATCGTGGAGGAACGGCTTCGCGGTCTTGCGGGCGGCCGACCTCCGACCCTGGAGATGGCTGTTCTGGTCGCGATGTCCCTCGCCCACGACGCCGAGCAGCATCGCCAGCGGGTGGACCGGGTGGAGCGGGACGCCAAGCGGGTCATGCTCCGGGTGCTCGAGCGCGTCGATGTCGCTCTCGCCGCCGAAGAAGACGACGACCCCGGCGAAGGCGAGGAGTAGCTCCGTCGACCGAGCCCCGGCCAAGGGAGGCGCCGCAAGAACGGGACGGGGCTGGGGGCCTCAAGACCACGGAGTGTTCGCGAAGCACGGGCAGGGTGGCATCAATCGCCGAGACCCCGGGGGCTGCAGGACGGGCCGATGCGTCTCATGCCGGCGCCTGGGGTGAACGATGCTTTCCGAAGGGCCGGTGCGACGCAGACCAAGCTGGCGAGGCCAGCGCATCGCGGCGCGCAACCTTGAGCGAGCGAGCGGCGGATTTCCCCGGACTGCGTTCGGAAAACGTCGTGTCAGGCGGCAGCTCGAGCCAGCATCGTGCGCCCGGCAAAGGCGGTCACGCGCGCTGCCGAAAGAGGTGATCGACCGTTTCGGGGCGGCCAGCGCGAGAGGTCTCGGGGGAAGCGGAGAGAGAGGGAGACCGTGGATGAGCCGCTCCGAGGCGTCCGCAAGGAAGAGAGTCGCCCGTGAGCCCGCCAACCAACGTTCCACGTGAAACATCTCCGCCGCAATGGACGACTCGGGCCTCCTCCGAC
>JAKLDZ010000642.1 GCA_022703255.1 Myxococcota bacterium
GGCGAACCTTCGGGGATCAGGGCGATGAGCTTCTGGTGGGCGCCTTCGAGGTCGCCAGCCTCGGCGAGACGTTTGGCCTCGGCGATGGCCGGAGAGTCCTCGACGATGGGGCCGTGCTGGGCGTCTTGCGGCTTGGGGCGCAGATACCAGATGGCACCCACGGTCACGACGCCGAGCAAGGCGCCGACGATCATCATCATGCCGAGGCTTTTGCGAGGAGCGGGGACCGACGAGGAGGTCGCGGTCGAGGGAGCGAAGGAGTTGGGGCTGCGGGGGATGGCGCCCGGACGGAAGAACCTGCCGCGGCGCACGAAGCGCAGACGCACATCGCCCAGCTCGATCTCGTCGTCGTCTTCGATGACCCGGCGCTCGAGCTTGATGCCGTTGATGCGGACACCGTTGGAGCTGCCGCAGTCGACGATCTCGTAGGTGCCGGGGGTGATCGTGGTGATCTCGGCGTGGATGCGGCTCACCGAGTTGTGGTTGATGCTGATGTCGGCGTCCTCGGCCCTGCCGATGATGACCTTCTCTTTGTCGAGCGGGTGCTCGGTCCCGGCGCTGGGGCCATCGACCACCACGAGGCGGTCGGGGAGCGCAGCGAGACGCGAGACCGGAGGCGGAGCCGCTGCCGCAGCAGCATCGGTGTCCTGTTCCTGATCCTCCGTCGCAGCCTCGTTCAGCAGCTCGATGCGGTAGTCCCCCACCTGCAGCAGGTCACCGTCGTGCAGCGGGTGGTTGCCCGATACCCGCAAGCCGTTGACGAAGCAGCCGTTGTAGGAGCTCAGATCCTCCACGACCCAGTCGGTGCCGTTCTTGCGCAGCACCATGTGCTTGCGCGAGATGTTCCGCTCCGTCAGCCGGATCGTGTTCTCCGCGTCGCGACCGATCGTGTACTCCCCACGGGACAGCGGTAGCACCGTCTTGGTGCCTTCATCGTCCACAATGGTGAGCTTCCACATGGTGAACCTGAACAAGCCTGGGCCGTCGACTTAGTGTAACGGGTCGCGACGAGCCGCGGCAACCTCTCGCTGAAGTTGAGAACCGAAATGCCCGGCAGCCGACGGTTCGGCCATCGCGCCGGCGCGACATACCAGGAGCCGAGGCCCCAGGGAAGCCCCTGGATACTGTGCGTTGTATCGCCCCACCCTGCTGAGCCACGCGGCCACGACCGGCATCGATCGCATCTTGATGCTCCAAGGCCCGACAACGCAACCGGAAAATTGGGCATGGCCTCCGCCCCCCCGCGGCGCTAGGAAAACGGGAAGAGCGGGTCGCTCGTCCCGGTAGCCCCGGAACCTCCCTCTCGAGAGCGGTGAAGCTTGGAGCAGATCCTGTACTTCGTCGCAGCTTCGACGCCGGCAGCCGCTCACGCTGTCCAGCGCGCGCTCGACGCCGCGGTGCGCCAATCCTCCCCCCTGCTCGCCCGCTCCGTTCGCTTCGTCGTCGAGACCGACGTCCCCCGAACCCTCGAGCAGCTCCGCGTCGGCGCCTTCTTCGCCCTGGTCATCGACGCTCGCGGCGCCCGCGGTGATTCGGCAAGCTCCGCGGCGAGCGCGCTGATCGACGCTTTGTTCGACGAGCACGACGTGGCGGGACCGATCGCGCGGTCGCAGGCGTGGGTGGTGGTGGATCCGGATCGTTGCGGGACGGAGCTGGCATTCCGGGCCGGTCGAGCGCACCTGGCGGGGACGATCATCGCGGGAGCCGACGATCCGGGCTGGCGGGAGATTTGGCGGCAGGTCGAGTCCACGCTCGTGCAGCGCAGCCGGGGGCGCATCGCGCTGTGTCTGGCCGGAGGCGGCATCGAAGGGCTCTTCTACGAGCTCGGGGTGCTGCGCGCGCTGCAGTACTTCCTGCCCGACTTCCGAATCCAGGACGTGGACATCATCTGCGGGATCAGCGCCGGGGCCATCCTCGGCGCGTTCCTCGCCAACGGGATCGGCCCCGCGGAGATCGGCCGGGGAGTGCAGTTCGGCGAAGGGAGCATCGATCGGATCGGTCGGCTCGACATCTTCGATCCCAACGTGCGCGAGCTCGTGCGCCGGGCCGGGACGAGCGTGGCGGGGTTGGCGACGGGCAGGACGACTCCGCTGCAGGCCCTGTTCCGCCTGCTTCCTTCCGGGGTTTTTGCCGGCGACAACCTGCGGCGCTATCTGGAGCGTCAGCTCACACGCCCCGGTATGCACGACCGCTTCTCCGACCTGCCCCACAAGCTGTTCGTAGGCTCCACCGATCAGGATACGGCCGAGCACGTGGTGTTCGGCTCCCCGGGCTGGGACCACGTCCCCATCCACCTCGCCGTGCGCGCGTCGGCCGGCCTGGCCCCGTTCTACACCCCGCAGCGCATCGAGGGGCGCTGGTACATCGACGGCGGTTTCACGCGCACGACCAACATGCGGGTCGCGGTGCAGAACGGCGCATCCCTGGTCATCCTCGTCGATCCCCTCGTCCCCATCGTCAGCCCTCGCCCCGGCTACGTCGCCTCCAAGGGCGCCGTCCTCGTGGGTATGCAGGGGCTCAAGACCCTCATCCAGGG
>JAKLDZ010000643.1 GCA_022703255.1 Myxococcota bacterium
GGCGTGCAAGCTGAACGAGAGCGCCTCGGAGGTGTGGTGCGATCAGGCATATCACGTGCAGCACGGCTCCTGGCGCAGTGATCCGGTGATCGTCGCGGAGCGGGAGAGAGCGAATCTTTCGGGCGCATTCCACTTCACCCGGGTCGAGCAACTCCAGCCTTCGAATACCGATCAACTCGCTGCGGTCATCGCGCAGGGCCAGGCCGTCTACCTGAGCTTCCAGTACAACAGGCAGGCCTGGGGCGCGATTGGCGACTCGAATCCGGTGATCCCCGACTACGTCGAAGAGCAGGGCGGTCACGCGGTCGTCGGCGTCGGTTACCGGCAGGCTGGCCCCGTCCGCCAGTTCCTGCTGCACAACAGCTGGAGCCCGGAGTGGCGAGAGGGGGGATACGCCTGGATCTCGGAGGCAATGATTCGCGCTCACGTGCGCGACGCGTTCGTCGTGGAGCTGAACGTGTCGGGAGGTGGCGTGACTCCGGCGCCTGCGACGACGGGGACGGTGCCGTGGCCGTTTCCGTTCCCGATGCCCGGGGGATGGGGGCCGCCGCCGACGTCGGATTGCCCTTCGGGGCAGGCGCGTGACGTGGTGTTCGGGACTTGCGTGGCCGCTTGTCCCGCGGGCATTCCGCCGGTAGCGGGGATATGCGCGATGGCGTCTCCCGGGGGGACCCAGGGGACACCGCCTTCGGGGTGCCCCGCGGGGCAGGTCGTGGATTGGCTGACGCAGACGTGCTCGCCGCAGTGCAAGAATGGGCTGCCGCCCATCGGTGGCCAGTGTCTCCCGTGACGTGGACGCGAGTTGTTCTGGCGCCGGGAGCGCTCTCGACGGCTTGACGCACAGGCACCGAGGTGCCGCTCGGGCAAGCTGCGACGCGTAACACCCGTTGCGAAACGCGGCAGAGCGTAGGATGGTCGCCCCCCAGAGCCCGAACGACATGAACCCCGCAGCCCAGAAGCCGTCCAGCAAGAGGTCCGCGGCCCCCGTTGTCGTGATGAAGGACGCAGGCCGATCCTTTGCGCGTCGGATCGTGCTGAGGGATCTGAACGTGACGGTGTCCGAAGGGGAGCTGGTGGGGATCGTCGGACCGAACGGCGGAGGCAAGAGCACGCTGCTGCTGCTGATGTCGGGGCTGCTGCGTCCGACCGTGGGGAGCGTGACGGTCTGCGGGATCGAGGCTCATGCGCTATCGCTGACGTCGGCGGGGCTGGTGGGGCTGGTGACTGCGCGGCCCGGGCTGTATCCGCTCTTGACGGGGCGGGAGAACCTCGAGCACTTCGGCGGGCTGTTCGGTCTGACGCCGGAGCAGGTGGGAGCGAAGGCGGAGCCTCTGTGCAAGGCGCTGGAGTTGACGACCGGGTTCGACGAGCGGGTGGGGCGATGGTCCACCGGGATGCAGCAGAAGCTGTCGTTGATCCGGGCGCTGCTGTTGTCGCCGAAGCTGCTCCTGTTCGACGAGCCGACGGCGAACCTGGATCCGATCGCCTCGGGGGTGTTGTACGCGGAGCTGCGGCGTCGTGCCGATGAGGGGCTGGCTTGCGCGCTCGTGACGCACGAGCTTTCGGCCGCGGAGGCGGTGTGTGATCGGGTACTTCTGGTAGACGCGGAGGTGAAGCGGGAGGTGGAGTTCACGGCGCGCAGGACACCGCCAACGGGTCCGCTGCTGGAAGCGTGGCAGGAAGCGATCGGTACGCGATGCTGAAGGTCATTCAGCGGATCGCGCGCACGGAGGTGCTGGAGCATCGACGTCAGCCGTGGATGCTCGTGATCCTGGCGGCGAACTACGCGGTGCTGATCGGCGTGTTCACGGCGATGTTCCTGCTGTTCGACCGGGTGTCCGGGGATCCGGCGCAGATGGCGACGGTCAAGCAGCAGATGGGGCAGTTCGGCGTGGCGTTTGACGCCTTCCTGCGGCTCGCGACGTCGTCGTTTGGCTCGCTCCTGTTCACGAACCTCCCGCTGTTCGTGGCGATCATGTCGGGGACCTCGGTGCTGCACGATCGGGAGTGCGGGACGATGCCTTTCCTGATGCTGGCGCCGCTCACGCGTCGGCATCTGCTCGTGGGCAAGCTCGTCGGTGCCATGGCCATTCCCGTGGCGATGCATGTCGTGCTGGTGGGCGTGAGCACCCTGCTGTTGGGACGTCTGGATGTGCTGGCACCCTATGCCGAGATGTTCGGCGGATCGGCCGCCTGGTGGGTTGCGCTGTTGGCCGGCGCACCGGCTTCCGCTGCGTTTGTCGGGGCACTCGGCACGGTCATCTCCGCACTCTCGCGCGACATACGCACCTCGATGCAGTACACGTCGTTCTTCATCGGCTTCCTGAGCCTCGGTATCGGCTTCGTGCTGGTCGACGCGATCTCCGAAGGGGTCGGGCTGCAGATCGCGTTCGCGGTGGGGTGCGTCGTGGCAGCTGCGATCACGCTGCTGGTGGGGGCGCGGTTGATCAGCGAGGACCTCGGGGCCGGGTGAGGGATCTTGAAGGGGGAGGATCTTGAAGGGGGAGAGATCTTGAAGG
>JAKLDZ010000644.1 GCA_022703255.1 Myxococcota bacterium
GTGATGACGACCTTCGCGCCCTTCGAGATCTGATCGTCGATGGCGGCGCTGACCTCTGCCGTCGTGCGTTTGTTGCTGACCACCGAGTAGCGCTGGGTGGCGTCGAACTGCACGTAGGGCTCCACCGACGCAGCGACGTCGAGGCCGCTCTTGTGGCTCGCGGAGAGTCCGTCCTCGGTGGGTTGCGTCGCATCGCCGGCGAGGATCGCCGAGACCGCGAGGGTGGCCTTGCAGGCGCCGTTGTCGCAGTACTCGCCGGTGGGACACCCGTGCTCGGTCGTGCAACCCGGCTTGCAGGTCTTGGTGGACAGGTCGCAGACGTTGCCGAGGGAGCAGGCGGCATCGGTCCGGCACCCCGGGATGCAGGCGAGCGCCTCGCAGATCGTGCCCGGCTGGGAAGCGCAGTTGGTGTCGTCGCGGCAGCCCGACTGGCACTTCTTGTTCTCGCACACCTTGCCCGCGGCGGCTCCGCCGCAGGCGTCGTCGCTGCGGCATCCGGTGATGCACGCGTTGCCCTCGCAGATCTCGCTGGCCGTGTTGCATCCCGAGTCGTCGCGACACCCGGTGGCGCAGGAGAGGTTCAGGCAGATCTGGCCGGCACCGCACTCGGTGTCGAGGCGGCAGCCCTCCTGGCAGGCGTTTTTCTCGCAGATCTTGCCGGTTCCGCAGGCCGTGTCGGCGGTGCACCCAAGCTTGCAGAGCTTCTCGATGCAGATGGACGGGCTCGGACAGTTGGCGTCGGAGGTGCAGTCGCGTGAGCAGAATCCTGCGCTGCAAACGCCGCCCTGGCAGTCGTCGTCGGCAGAGCACTTCTCGCCGATACCGCTCTTGAGGGTGGAGTCGGCGATCAGCGAGCAGCTTGCGCTCATGCCAAGGAGGAGGAGGCCTGTGACAACGGTGGGAATTCTACGGATCATGTTCAGAAGCTCCCCACGACGGACGCGCCGCCAGGTCCAACGAGGACGCCGAGACTCGAGGTCTTCTTCTCCGGCGCAGGCGCCGGGGCTTCGACCTTGCGAGTGAGAGTGAGATAGAGCGTGGTAGCCAGGGTGATGACTCCCGCGCCGGCGAGGATATCGGAGGTCAAGCGGAAGGCCTTGACGTCGGATTGCAGGCTCGTGGCCTCGCTGCTCGCGCTGCCCACGTACTGCTCGTCCTTCATCTTGCTGGAGGAGTTCAGGGCCATGAAGCCGGTGACACCGGCGCCGGCGATGAGGGCGCCGCCGACACCGAGTCCGACGTAGGAGAGGGTCGTCCATTGAGAGGTCGGGGCGACCTTTTCGCGGACCACCACGCGCGATCCACCCGCCTGCACGAGGGTCAGGCGAATGGTGGGCTGGTCGGCTCCAGCGATTTCGATCGTCTGCGACAAGGGGAGATACCCCTCCTTGGTGGCCGAGACCCGGTGCGCTCCCGCGCTGACCAGCCTCGGCTCCAACGGCGTGGTGCCCGCCGGGACGTCGTCGATCGTGAGCGACACGCCCGGCACGTTGGTCACGAAGGTGACGTTGGCGATCCTGGGACGCAGCTTCTGGATCTCGTTGCGCACGGTCTGCTGGCGCTCGGGGGGGACGTCGGCGGCGCCATCACGCAGGTACTGCTCGAAGGAGGTGACGGCGCAGACGTAATCCTGGAGCTGGTAGCAGACCTGGCCGACGTTATAGAGGACCTTGTACTCGTGGGTGAGCTCGTAGGCGCGCTTGAACTCGACGAGGGCGCCCCGATAGTTCTCCTCGCGATACATCTCGAGGCCGCGCTTGTAACGCGCTCCGGCTTCCTCCGTGCTCCCACCAGCCGGTTCCGCGGGCTGGGCCGAGGCGATCGTCGGAATCACGAACAAGCAGACACCCACAAGCTGAACCAAACGCGATGCAATCCGCAACGTCATCGCTGTCGTGCCTCATTTCTTCTCGAAGGGGTTGTCGTCGTCGAGCTGCCGCTTCTGCTTCGACTTGTCAGTAGGCGTGGGTGCAGGCGTGGGCACCGTCGTGGGAGGAGGTGCCGCGGTCGCCGTCGCCGCGGTCTTCGTGTCCGGCGGACGGGGTCCACCCACGTACGGCGCCGGGGCGCCGCGCACTGGCGCAGGCCTGGTCTCCGAAGGCGCCGCCACCGGCGCCTGCTCGAGCACCAGGACCACCTCCTCGTCACCGTCGAAGATCAGATCCTGGGACTTCTCGATGTACCCCGGGGCCTCCGCCCGAATCGTGTGCTTCGCACCGTCCTTGCGAACGGTCATCTCCATCGGGTTGGTCGCAACCGAGGCGCCGTCCACGAAGAGCCTTGCCGTGTTGGGCTGCGCACGGAGCGTGAGCTTGATGGACGACTCGGGTGCGACCGAGGCGGAGGGTTGTCCCGTGGCGGAGTCGGCCGGGGGTTTGGAACGCAGGGCGAAGGCGACGGAAGCTGCGCCGACGAGGCCGACGACGACACCGGCGACGAGGAGCTTGGCCTTGCGACCGGGGGTGGCGCCAGCGCCGCGAGCCAGGGACAAGGCCGCGCTCTGGTCGGTCGATGCGGA
>JAKLDZ010000645.1 GCA_022703255.1 Myxococcota bacterium
TCGTGCTCGTGCTCGTGCTCGTGCTCGTGCTCGTGCTCGGAAAGCGCCGGTCAAAACCGGCAGAGAGAAGTAGGTGAGTTGAAGATGAAGCTATCGATGAAGCAGGTCCTACCCCAGGAGGGACCCATCCCTGGGAAGGTCAGCCCTTGCGCCTCGGGCCGTGAGGTCCGGGGCGAAGCGTAGGGGATAGATACCTCCACGCGCGCCCGGAGGACGGGTCAGCGAACTACCTGCCCGCTTGAGCGCCCTCGCCCAGGTAATGCTTGCCCCCTTGCACGTTCCCCATCCAGGAGCTAAAGCGTTCCCTGTACAGGTAAACATTATGGCAACCGCAGCCGCATTCACCACGACCGAAGCCGCCGCCCTTCTGGATCTGCCCGAGCGCCAGATCCGCAAGGAGTTCGAGCACGGCCTCCTGAGTAGCAAGACCAAACCCAGGCTGTCGTTCCCGGTGCTCGTGTACTTGCTGATCTTGAAGCAAATCGGGCTCGACCTCGGCGTTGCAGACCGCAAGCGCATTCTCAAGGCCGTCCGCAACGCCCTGGCCCACGGAGCCCAGCCAGAGGAAGTGCCTCTCACGACGGTGCTCACGCTCCAGATCGGCACGGTCGTCCGGGATGTCGAGTCCAAGGTCAAGGCGTTCGAGGACTGGAAGGGCAGGCTCGTGACTACCCCGGAGATCCTGGGTGGCGAGCCGGTCTTCCCCAAGAGCCGGTTGGCCGTGCGCCACGTCGGCGCGCTCTCGGAACGGGGAGAGACCGTCAAGCACATCCTGGAGGACTACCCGTACTTGACCGCGATGGACGTGGAGTATGCGCGCACGTTCGCGCGGGCCTACCCTCGCGCCGGTCGTCCCCGTGAGCCACGTCAAGCTGCTACTCGATGAGAACGTCTCCCCGGCCGTTGCCGCGGCACTGCGGCGGGCTGGCCTCGATGTCGTCCACGTTCGAGACCGTGGGCTCAGGGGAGCAACAGACCCCCAGGTGCTCAACGCAGCCTTCGCCGAAGACCGCATCCTGGTGACGGCCAACGTAGCCGACTTCGAGAAGCTCGCCCGCGCGAGGGATACTCACGCCGGGATCGTCTTCCTCGAGGACGGGGATCTCCTGCGTCACGAGCAGGATGCCATCATCCGTCGAGCCATTGCGGCCATCGAGGTGGAGTACCAGCAGGGCCGGGACATGGTGAACCGCGTGCTGTTCACCGGCAGGGTGACAGCCGCGAGGTTCGAGGAGTTGCCGTAGGTCGTTAATCCGCTTGTGAGGCGTGTTGCGTATGCAACACATCGCACGCGCACTTCTCACGCCACATCTACTCCAGGAACCGAAACACCTCGCCCTCGACCTCGGCAGACCCGTCCAAGAGCTGCTCGCTGAAGGCGCGATCCTGCTGTTGCGCTACCACGGCAGGGGCGCTGGCTTCCCCGAGCCTGAGCCCCCGACAGCGTCGTCGGGAACGCGGACGAAGAAGGGAGGTGCGCGATGACCGCCTCCGTCGAGCAACCCCAAGAGGCCGCCAATCCACCGGGCCCTGCGGTGCGGGCCGCCGTCGGGGATGCTCCGGCCGCCGAGGCCATCCCGACCGCCGACGACAACACCCCGGCCCCGGCCGCGCCGCCGCCCGAGCACGCTGTCCAGGTGGAGCACGAACAGGGGGCGGCCAGTGAAGCGGCCCCGGTGTTGGAGCCGCTCGGAATAGCTGAGCTTGTCGAGCCCGCGACCAACTCGACAACGCAACCCCAACTCCACGAGCCTAGTTCTCTGAAAGCTTCACCCGCCGTATCCGCCCGGGGTTCTGCGCCTCGGTCCAGTACGCGTGCGTCGCATCCGCGTCGAAGTCCGACACCATCGAGGAGTCGATCGTCTGTTTGTCCTCGGGCGTCGCCCCGACGCTCACCAGGTGCGATCCGTCGGTCGCGATGATGCGATCGCCGCGCTCGATGAGCTTGACGTTGTCGCCCTGCAAGTCCGCCAGCTTCGTGTAGGCCCCGCCCTGCTTGGGCACCACACCGATCATCCCGTAGGTCCGGATGAACAGCGAGGTGTCGGTTGGCAGCAGGAACTTCGGATCGTTGACCGACGTGTCGGGCAATTGCTCGACCGTTCCCCCGGGCAATGCGATGCGGAAGATCTGCTCCATTCCGGCGTACTGGTCCTGCTGCCCCAGATACACGTACGTCGCGTCCACCGCGATCGACTGGCAGGGCCACGTCGACGTCCCCAGCGGCTCGATCGTCTTCGTCGCCAGGTTGATGCGACGCACCGCCTGCATGTCCGGGGTCCAGTACAGATACCCGTCGCGGATCGCCATCGCGTGCGCCCCTTCGGCTGCGATCTGCACCGTCGACCCGCCTGAGAGCGGCACCGACTCGATCACCGCCGGCGAGCCGAAGCGCTGCGTCGGGTAGTACAGCGCCTGCTCATCGGACAGTAGCATCGTGGGCCACCCTGCATCGGCGACCCAGGACTCGACCGCGCCTCCGGCCTTGGCCATG
>JAKLDZ010000646.1 GCA_022703255.1 Myxococcota bacterium
TCGGGATCGCACTTCTGACCGTTGAGGGCAGGGGCGGACTTGTTCGTATTGCAGACCCCGAGGTCGAGCTTGTCGCCATAGGCGTAGTTCCGATCCGGTCCGCCCGCGGGATCCCCTGCGCAAGCCGTGGTCCATTCCTGCTGGGTGCACAGGCGCTTGCCCTGCAGCTCGCAGACGATCCCCGCCTGCACCGGAGAGATCCAGACGAAGGGAAGCGCGCAGGGGCGGTTGGGGAACTCGAAGATGTCGATGCAGGCCGTGGCGTCCTCGGGGCGCCCGGGGGGATGGAGCGGGACCATGTAGTCGTGTCCCTTGCAGAGCCTGCGCTGCGCCTCGGTCTGCTGGACAATCCCCATTGCCGCCCGAAGGGTCGAGCTGGAACAGGGCGAGGAGACCCTCGCGCGTCTCCTGGTGCAGCGCCCTGGGGTCAAGGAGCGGCGGCGCGAAGTTGGCCCGGGTGCTCGGGCGGCGTTACGCACGAAGCGATGATCCTGCCTGGAAACCTGCGCGAGACGACTCTGGGGGATCTGCTCGGCCGCCTGCACCGCAGCCACGTTTCGGGGGTGCTCGAGCTGATCGAGGAGCGTCCGGCGGTGGCGGGGCGCCGCCACCGGATCCACCTGCAGCACGGGATGGTCACGCAGGTGGAGACGCCGGAGCGCGTGCCGCGGTTGGGTGAGGTGCTGGTGCGCGATGGGGTGTTGAGCGAATCGCAGCATCGCGGATTCCTCGATGAGCTGAGCAGTCGTCCGGGGGAGCTCGCCGGCTCGGTACTGGTGGGCTCCGGCATGGCGAGCGAGAGCAGCGTGTCGCGTGCGTTGCAGGAGCAGCTACGGATGCGGGTGGATGCGCTCTTCTCGATCGATCGCGCATCGGTTCGCTTTCACGCGCGCGGCGCGACGTCGGGCAGGACGCTGGCGGCGTCGGACTTCCTGCATGGCAGGCCGCGGGCGCGGGAGCGGAGCCGCGAGAGAACGGGCTGTGCGCAGCTCGGACGGGGGGAAGCGCTCGAGCGGCTGGGGCTGACGGAGGGGGCGACGAGGGAGGATGTGCGGCAGTCGTTTCGCAAGCTTGCGGCGGCGGTGCATCCGGATTTGCACCGCGACGCGGAGCCTGAGCGCCGTGAGGAGATGCAGAAGCGGTTCGCATCGTATTCGGCGGCGTATCACTACCTGATTGCGCACTGAGGCAAGCCGGGGAGGGATCGCGCACGCGCACGCGCACGTGTACGCGCACGTGCACGCCGAACGCGGACGCCGAACGCGGACGCCGAACGCGGACGCCGAACGCGGACGCCGAACGCGCACGCGCACGCGCACGCCGAACGCGGACGCCGAACGCGCACGCGCACGCGCACGTCGAACGCGCACGTGCACGCCGAACGCGGACGCCGAACGCGCACGCGCACGCGGGACGCGCTCACTTCGGCGAGCGAGGCCGCGATGCCCAATGCAGCGATCCGAGCGCAGCGATCGCGAACAGCAGCGCCGCGAGCCATGCGACCGCTCCGTGCGCCCGGGCGGCAGGAACCAGAACGCCGTCGTTGAACCACGCATCGAGCAGCACGCCGTGCACACCCGCACCGGCCATGAACGACCAGCCCGCATGCGCTCCCCACGCGATCCACGCACCGCGTCCCAAGCGCCAGCACACTGCGTAGAACCCGCCGGAGCAGACCGCCAACACGACGCCGATGAGCGTTGCCCCGGGCTGCAGCACGATCGGCGCGGCTCCCAGAAGCGCCACGAACGGCAGCAGCCAGCGATCCTTCACACGCCCGCGCGCGAGGGCCATCGGCAGTCCGCGAAACAACAGCTCGTCACGCGCCGCGAGCGCAAGCGGCGCCGCGAAGCCGAGCGCGAGCCCCACGATCGACGGGCTCCCGCGTGTCACGGTCGTCCATCGCAGCAGCGCCGCGACGACGACGACGGCGAGCGCGATCCCGATGCCGGAGCCGAAGCCGCGGAGGAACGCCAGCCCCTTGAGCCGCGCGGTGAGCCCCTCCTGATCGCTCCACTTCAATCCGAGCCGTCCACCGACCAGATCCACGACCACCGCGCCGATCAGCGACGCCGCGAGCGGGTTGGTGTGCAGCCACCCGTCGAGCAGGTGCAAGCCGGCCCCCAGCCCCAGCAACGCCGCGGCCCCTGCGATCAGTTGATTACGCTCCTTGCGATGCACGCGAGTCCTTCCCTACAGCACGCTCTCGAGCTCTTCGCCCTGCGCAAGCAGCCCCGGCAGGCCTCCGGTGTGCACGAACAGCACTCGCTTCCCCGCCAGCGCATCGTCCTCCCCCGCCGCCTGCGCCAGCCCGTACAACGCCTTGCCCGTGTACACCGGATCCAGCACCCACCCCTGCGCGCGCGCCACCTCCACGAGGAATCGACGCTGCTCCACGCTCGCGACCGCGTATGCCGGCCCCTTGCCCCGCTCGTCGACTTGCACCGCTGCCGGCTCCGGCAACGCAGGCACGAGCTCCCGCGCCTCGCGGA
>JAKLDZ010000647.1 GCA_022703255.1 Myxococcota bacterium
GCACCGTGCGGATCGGTTCTCGCCATGCTGGAAGGTTCGAGATTCGGGGCTCGTGTCGCTGAAGTCAAGGCGCCCGACGAGGCTGGCGGCGACGGATCGCGACGTCACGAGACGGCTGTCGGCTTCAATGCTAAGTGGGGCCGCCGTCGAACGCAGATCTCCGGAGGAACCATGAATCGGTCCGAACTCGCGCGCCGCGCCGCCTTCCACGCCACCGTCCTCGCAACTCTCTCGGCTGCCGCATGCGCAGGAAACTCCGGCACAGATCCATCCGCTCCCGTTCGCTCCGTGCCGTGCCCCTCTGCCCCCGAACCCTCCGCGATCGCACCGGCCTCCTCCGCTCCCAAGCTCTCCCCCCTTCCGCCCGTCACCGGCGGAATGTGGCTCCTCAACGACTTCCCCTCCGAGCGCCTCGAGCGCGAGCACGGTTTCAAACCCACCAAGGAGTGGCTCGATCACGTGCGCCTCGGCTCCGTGCGCCTCGCTCGCGGCTGCTCCGGCAGCTTCGTGTCCCCCAGCGGGCTGGTGCTGACCAACCACCACTGCGCGCACTCGTGCATCGAGCAGGTCTCGACCGCGAAGAAGGACTACGACAAGGACGGGTACCTCGCGGTCG
This sequence comes from Myxococcota bacterium, assembly GCA_022703255.1. Taxonomy (GTDB): domain Bacteria; phylum Myxococcota_A; class Polyangia; order Polyangiales; family Polyangiaceae; genus JACRCQ01. The sequence goes on from JAKLDZ010000647.1 coordinate 617, forward strand.
CGGAGAAGGACGAGCTGAAGTGCCCGAACACGGAGATCAACCAGCTGGTGGCGATCACGGACGTGACGCAGCGGGTGAACGCGGCGACCAAGGGGCTTGCCGACAAGGACTACAACACTGCGCTCAAGGGGGAGATGTCGAAGATCGAGAAGGAGTGCGCGACGGGGGACGAGGTGCGTTGCGACGTGGTGAGCCTGTACCACGGCGGGCAGTACCACCTGTACAAGTACCGCAGGTACCAGGACGTGCGTCTGGTGTTCGCGCCGGAGTTCGCGATCGCGTTCTTCGGAGGCGATCCCGACAACTTCATGTTCCCGCGCTACGATCTCGACGTGTCGTTCCTGCGCGTTTACGACAACGGCAAGCCGGCGAGCACACCTGACTACTTCGGTTGGTCCACCACGGGTCCCAAAGAAGGCGACTTGTCGTTCGTGTCCGGCCACCCGGGGTCCACCTCGAGGACGCTGACGATGGCGGAACTCGAGTACATGCGGGACTTCCACATCCCGGCACGTCTGTTGCGCCTCACCGAGATCCGCGGAGCGCTCACCGAGTTCCAGAAGCGCGGCGCGGAGCAGAAGCGCATGTCCACCTCCACGCTGTTCTACGTCGAAAACGGCATCAAGGCGCTGAAGGGACGTCGCGAGGCGCTGCTCGACCCCACCGTGATGAACGCCAAGCTCGCCGAGGAAAAGGCCCTTCGCGAGCGCGTCCAGGCCGACCCGGAGCTGCAGCCCGCGTCCACTGCCTGGGACACCATCGCCGCCGCCCAGCGCAAGCTCGTGGAGCTGCGCAAGCCCTACCTGTACCTCGAGGGCGGCTACGGCTTCTGGTCCGAGCTGTTCGGGGTCGCGCGCAGCATCGTGCGCGCCACCGAGGAGCTCACCAAGCCCAACGAGCAGCGGCTCCGCGAATACGTGGACTCGCAGCTCCCCGCCACGAAGCAGCAGATGTTCTCGCCCGCCCCCATCCACCAGGAGTTCGAGATCGTCACACTCGCCCTCAGCCTCAGCCAGCTTCGCGAGGAGCTCGGCGCCGACCACCCCGTCGTGCGCAAGGTCCTCGGCAAGCTGTCGCCGCTGGAGCTCGCCACCAAGGTCGTCAAGGGATCCAAGCTCGCCGACGTCAAGGTTCGCAAGCAGCTGTTCGAGGGCGGCAAGGCCGCGGTCGATGCGAGCAACGATCCGATGATCGTGCTGGCGCGCTCGATCGAGACCGAAGCGCGCGAAGTGCGCGCGCGCTACGAGGAGCTGGTCGAGGCCCCCGTGCGCAAGAGCAGCGAGCTGCTCGCCAAGGCGCGCTTCAAGGTCTACGGAACGAGCGCCTATCCCGACGCGACCTTCACCCTGCGCCTGTCCTGGGGCCAGGTGAAGGGGTGGTCCGAGCCGGGTCGCGAGGTCCGTCCCTTCACCGAGTTCGGCGGCGCCTTCGAACGCCACACCGGCCAACACCCCTTCGCGCTCCCCAAGTCCTGGCTCGATTCCAAGGACAAGCTCGCACTCCAGACCCACATCAACTTCGTGACCACCAACGACATCATCGGCGGCAACTCCGGCTCCCCGGTCCTCGACAAGGATGCACGCGTCGTCGGGCTCATCTTCGACGGCAACATCCACTCGCTGGGCGGAGACTACGGCTTCGATCCCGTCAAGAATCGCGCCGTGGCCGTGGACAGCGCGGGCATCCTGCACGCCCTCGACAAGATCTACGGCGCGACCCGCGTGCGCGACGAGCTCTCCGCCGGCGCGAAGAAGTAGCTCCCATTCCCGCCTCCGTCTCGGCGATACTCGCTCCGTGCACAAACACCTCGCCCCCCTCGCCCTGCTGACCCTGTCCGCATGCGGCCCCGCCACACCTGCGCCCCCACCCGCCCC
>JAKLDZ010000648.1 GCA_022703255.1 Myxococcota bacterium
CGTCGGCAGCCGCTTGTGACCGCTCACCTCCCGCCCCCAGCACCGCACGTCGTTGTTGCGCAGCTTCGCACACCCGTGCGTACGCCCCACCGCGATCTGCGCCGCGTCCTTCACCCCCGCTACTCGCGTGGGCTTCGCTACGACCGTCCGCGACCTCGCCGTCCCGTCCCCCGTCTGCCCGTAGTCGTTGCGCCCCCAACACCGCACCGTGCCGTCTCCGATCAGCACGCACGTCGTCTCCCCTCCCGCCCGCACATCGGTCACCGACGAGAGCCCCGCCATCGGCTGCGCATACGGCTCCGAACGTCCGCTCGACGACTTGTGTGTGGGTTCTCCCCAACACCACACGGTGCCGTCGGAACGGCGAGCGCAGGCGTGGTTGGTGCCCGACGTGATCTGCACGGCTCCCTCGAGCCGCGAGACGCGAACCGGGAAGGGGACCTCCTCACCACGACCGACCAGCTCCTTCCGCTCCTCCGATGCGATCTGCCCGTACGAGTTGTTCCCCCAGCACCAGACCCGTCCGTTGGTGTGTCGCGCGCACGCGTGATCCCTGCCGGCCGCGACTTCCGCGACTCCGTCGAGGTTGACGACCTGCAACGGTTTGATCACGGCGCCGTAGGCCAGCGAGGCGGGAATGAGACCGCGCAGGAACTCCAGCGGCGCAGTCCTGTGCGTCATGCCCGCGCCGAGCGCTGCCGTTCTTCGCGAGCCCCAGCACCTCGCCGCGCCGTCGCCCATGCGAGCACACGCGAAGTACTCCCCCACGGTGACCTGCGTGGCGACCTTCGAGGACGATCCCCCGCCGCAACCCAGGGCCAAGAGACCGCCAAGCGCAAGGCCGGGCCAGAAGAGACAGCGTCTCATGGCCTCTGACGTTATCGGAGCCCTGTCGGATGCGTCAACCGATCGAGATGCGATCGGTCGGATGCGGGTTGCCTACGCGTTGCCGCCGAGCGCGGCGATGACATCCGCCGGTGCCTGCACCAGCTCGATCAGCACGCCCTCGCCACTCAACGGCGTCGCCTCGTTGCCCTTCGGATGAATGAAGCACACGTCGTGCCCTCCCGCACCCTTGCGGATCCCGCCCGGCGTGAACCGCATCCCCTGCGACGTCAACCACTCCACCGCCTTCGGCAGATCGTCGACCCACAGCCCGATGTGGTTGAGCTGCGGCTCGTGCACCTTCGGCTTCTTCTCCGGATCGATCGGCTGCATGATGTCCACTTCCACCGCGTGCGGACCGCTGCCGATGCGAAGGATGTCCTCGTCCACGTTCTCCCGTTCGCTCTTGAACGTGTGGACGCGCGCCAGGCCGAGGGTGTCTACCCAGAGCCGAGCCAGGGCGGACTTGTCGAGACCGCCGACGGCGATCTGCTGGATACCGAGGATGCGGAAAGGTCTCATGTCGTCTCCTTGAGCCGCGCATCCTTCCATGGCCGACAGGGCAATTGCAACGAGAGGCGTACGCGCCTGCCAGGGGACGCGCTGCCGCTACTTCAGACTGACGTACAGCGTGTACGCTCCCGGAAACTCCGTGCCTCCCGACGCGAACGTGTCCACCACGATCAGGTACCGCCCCGGCGCGATCGAGTACGACAGCTCCTTGTCGTTGCGCGCGACGCACGCCTTTGCATCGTCGCCGTCCAGCAGCTGCACATCCACATCCACCCCGCTCGGATAGTCCAGCGACACCGTCAGCGTCCCCTTCTTGCTCACGCGCAGCTCGTAGACCACCTCCGCTCCCGACTCGCTCGCGTTCGAGCAGTTGTACTGGTCGAACGACTTCTCCCCCTGCGTGCTCGTGTTCCCCGTGTGATCGAACGGCAGGCTGTCGATCAGGTACGGACACGCGTGCGACCCGTCGGGCGTGCACGGGGCCCACACCGCCGGCGGAATGTCGCGCACGTCCACCAGGTAGTACTCCACCGCATCCCCTTCCGCCGTCCACGCGTTGGTGATGAACTCCAGCCAGTTCGCCACCCCCGGGATCACCTGGCACCCCGCCGACCAGTTCTGCACCTTCGCCTCCCCCAACGGCCCATCCATCGAACCCATGTGGATGTTGTGCCCGCTGCCCACGCGGTCGTAGTCGTCCTCTCCCCCGGGCGGCAACCACCCGTTCCGGTCGCTGTCCCAATGCCCGTTGCCGTTGTTGTCGTCGCGCACCCGGTAGCTCAGCTCGTTGATGCGCAGCGCGTTGTACGTCTTGTGCCAGCCGTTGACGTAGGCGTAGCGGCGATTGGCTCGGATCGACGAGGAGCTGGCGTCTCCGAAGTCGACGGCTCCCGTGTCCGTGTTCACCGGGAACTCACGCACGTGCTTGCCCGTCGACGCCTCCTCCCACAGCAGCACCAGCGTGTCGTTGAACTTGTTCGGAGCGTTGCCGTGCCACGAGAACGTGCCCGGATACGATCCGCGCAGGCCCACCACCGTCCGGTGCTCCGTGTGCACGTTCATTGCCACTCCGGTCGTG
>JAKLDZ010000649.1 GCA_022703255.1 Myxococcota bacterium
GGGACGGCGCACCCGGTCATGCGAGCCGTGCTACGCTCCCCGACATGGACGCCTCGTGGCATTGGGTTCTGACCCTGGGCACCTCGCTCCTGGCAGCCTGCTCGTCGTCGAGCGAGGTGGATCCGACCCAGGCGTCTACGGACGCATCGATCGACGCTTCGATGGACGCCGCAGCCCTGGACTCCGAAGGTGGGAAGAGCGCCACCGACAGCGCGACCGACGAGGCATCGAGCGCGACCGATGCGACGGATGCTCCTGCGGTCGAGCCCGATGCGGAGCCGAGTGATGCGGCCGACGCACCGGAGGCGAGTCCGCTGTTCTACAAGAATGTGGTGCTCGACGAGTCTGGGGATCCGGACTGCAGTCGATTCGGGTCGACGTACTACGCGTATCTACCGGATCAGGTACGCAAGAACCAGCAGCCCGTGGGGGGGCGGGTGTTGGGCTTCTCTTCGAAGGATCTGGTGCACTGGACGTCTCTCGGAGAGGTGTTCAACAACGTGGACGAGGCCTATGGGGGGCAGGAGACGATCGGGTTGTGGGCGCCGGAGGTGCTCTTCCACGGCGGAAAGTACTACCTGTACTACGTCAACGTGATGACCGGCGGAGCGGATGCGGAGGTGGGCAACAAGGACATCGTCGTGATCCAGAGCGACACGCCGGAGAGCTTCCAGAACGGGATCGGGCGCAAGGTGTTGCTCGACGACGACCATGCGTTCATCGATCCGAGCCCGTTCGAAGATCCGGTGACGCACGAGCTGTATCTGGCGTTCAAGCGTCGCGGCGAGTACGGCACGGGGTCGGACCTGCGGGTTCGTCCGATGGCGAGCCCGACGGCGTTTGGCGGTGCGGCGACGGTGCTGATCGAGTCCGAGAACGTTGCCAACTCGTTCAGCGTGGTGGAGCACCCGATGCTGTGGCGTCAGGGCAATCTGTTCTACCTGCTGTTCTCGAGGGGTCAGGGGGATCGACCGACGTACGGGATCGCGTATGCGACGTCGAAGTCGATCACGGGGCCGTACGAGCAGCGCGGGGTGTTGTTCGGGTCCGACGGCAATCTGGGCGGGGATGTGAGCAAGAAGGTGATTGCGCCGGGAGCGTCGTCCATCGTGCGCGACGGAGCGGGAGCGACATGGATGGTGTACCGACAGAAGAAGACGGCGGAGGACGGGTGGAACGATCGGGGGGTGTGCATCGATCCGATCGAGGTCCGGCCTGCGGAGCAGAAGATCGTGGGCACGCCGACGAAGGGCGTGCTGCGCCCGGGGCCGACGCCGCTCTGACGCTGGCGGTCGCGCGAGGCTGCAGCAGAATGGTCGAGACGAGCGCGCCGGCGTCGTCGGAACGCGCGAGGAGCGATGACGTGCCGGCTTTGGAGCGGAGGGCTACGGCGCCTCGAGCCAGAGGGGAGCGCTGACCAACCAGACGTCGTCGGCCGTGGGAGGGTCGGGGGAGAGGGTTGCGACGACGGCGATCCAGCGCAGTCCGGTGGGGTCGAGGGTGGGGCGCCAGCGCTGTTCGCTGCCGTTGACGAGGGAGGTATCGGCCGGGGCAGCGGAGGCGGCGGGGTTGCCGTAGTTGCTCTTGTGGTTGGTGAAGAGGCGGAAGTGCCACTTCTTGGAGGCGGCGTTGGCGGTGACTTCGAGACGGAGCGGATCGGACTGGGCGGGGAGGGAGGAGCCCATGAGGCATTCGGGCTGACCGCCGGAGGTGAGGGAAACGAGGCGGATCCAGTTCTTGGCCTTGCCGGGGAAGTTGGCGAAGGTCCGGTGAGCGCGCATGGCGTCGCGCAGCGCGGGCCACTGCGAGCCGCTCCAGGTGCCGTCGCGGATCCACGCCCCAGCGCACTTGGGCCCTTCGTTTCCGGTCCACTTCGAGTGGTGCATGTCGGTGTCATAGACCGGTGAGACGCGCCAGCCGGCGGAGAGCCAGTCGAAGAAATAGTTGATCCGCTCGACGACGGTTCCGTCGCCGTTGAGCTCGTAGACGTCGAGCTCGCCGTTGGCGTCGGGATCGGTGTTTCTTCCGGGGTCCTTGCCGAGGGTCCAGTTGGCGGGGCCGGTGGGGTGGGTGATGAGCGCGACGGTGCCAGCGCCGTCCATGTCGGCGAGGTACTTGTCCCAGTTGGTGTAGGACTCGACGTTGAAGTGGCCTGGGAACTGGGCAGGGGTCATGCCGAGCATGACGCCGTGCCACTTCTCGTCGTTGGAGAGGTACCCGAGGCGCCACTCGATCCCGCAGCGCGCGAGGAACGAATCGGTGCTCTTGGCGGCGGCGTCGGACATGCAATCGGCGAACTCCTGCGCAGTCAGGGGACCGTCGCCGTTCTGCTGGAAGCTCTTGGAGTGGTCGGTGATCCACGCGAAGTCCGCGTCGAGATCCTTGGCCGCCTGGATCATCACGGGGGGAGTGAAGTCCCCGTCGGAGCAGGTCGAGTGGACGTGCATGTCGCCCGGCTTGACGAGGCCGACGG
>JAKLDZ010000065.1 GCA_022703255.1 Myxococcota bacterium
CAGGGCCTTCGCCGAAGACGTTGTGCTCGATCGCATCTCGCTGCGTGCGTGCATCCACGCGGGCGGGGGCAAGGGGAACAAGCCATGAAGCTGTCCGAGATCACCGCCCGCCTCGGCCTGGAGAACCTCACGCCCGCGCTGTCGGCCTCCGACGATCCCGACATCTCGCGCGGCTACGCGTCGGACCTGTTGAGCGACATCCTCGCCAACGGTCCCGCGGGCGGCGTGGCGGTGACCATCCAGGCCCACATGAACACCGTCGCCGTCGCGCTGCACGCGCGCCTCGCCGCCGTGATCCTCGCCAACGGCCGTCGCCCCGACGACGAGGTGATCGAGCGCGCCGCGGAGGAGCGGATCCCGCTGCTGCTCAGCGAGAAGGGGACCTTCGACGTGGTCGGCAAGCTCTACGAGCTCGGGGTACGTGGGGAGGACGTGTGAGGGAGATCATGGCCGACCTGCACATCCATACGGTGCTCTCACCGTGCGCCGCGGAGCAGATGACTCCGAAGGCCATCGTGTGCGAGGCCCTGGATCGCGGGCTGGCCATGATCGCGGTTTGCGATCACAACGCTGCTGCCAACGCCGCCGCCACGCAGCGGGCTGCCAAGGGAATGCTCGCGGTCCTTGCCGGCATCGAGATCACCACCAGCGAGGAGGTCCACCTCGTCGGTCTCTTCCCCTCCGCCGCCCACGCCTGCCGCGTCGCTGACCAGGTCCGCTCTTCCCTCCCCGACCTCGTCGAGCGCACCAAGTGGATGGGCGAGCAGCGCATCGTCGACGCGGCCGGCAGAACCCGCGCCCGCGATCCGAAGATGCTCGCCTCCGCTTCGTCGCTGCCCCTGACCGATGCCGTTGCCCTCGTTCACGCGCACGCAGGCCTCGCGATCGCCGCACACCTCGATCGCCCCTCGTTCAGCGTGCTGAGCCAGCTCGGGATGATGCCCGAGGGGCTGGAGCTCGACGCTGTGGAGGTATCGCCTGCGGGGCTTCGCAGGGGCAAGCACGTGGAGTTCGCGCCGATGGGCTGGGCGATCGTGTGCTCGAGCGATGCGCACTCGCTCGACGAGGTGGGCGACGGGCGGACGGTATTCGAGGTGCAGGACGCGAGCTTCGAGGAGGTGCGCAAGGCGCTGCGGAGCGAGGATGGCAGGAGGTGTCGCGTTGCGTGAGCTGTCGCTGCACCTGCTCGACCTGCTCGAGAACTCGGTCCGTGCCGGCGCCCGCAACGTGCGCGTCGAGATCACCGAGCTGCATGATCGGAACGTGCTCGAGCTCGTGGTGGACGACGACGGTCACGGGCTGCGCACCTCGGTGGAGAAGGTGCTCGACCCGTTCTACACGACCAAGGGCGGCAAGCGCACCGGCCTCGGGCTGCCGTTGCTGCGCGCCACCGCGGAAGCCGCCGGCGGACGGCTCTCGCTCGGCCGATCGGAGTCCGGAGGCGTGCGGGTCGAAGCCTGGATGCAGCTCGACCATGTCGATCGGGTGCCCCTCGGGGATCTTGCGACGACGCTGTCGACGTTGGCGTGCACGACGCCGGAGGTGGACTTCTGCTGTGCGCTGCGGGTGGGGGAACGCGCGGTGGAGATCAGCGTGGAGCAGGTACGGCTCGCGCTCGGCGATTGCGGAGACGATCCGATCGCGGTGTCGCTCGAGCTCGCGGAAGGAATTCGTGAAGGCCAGCGGGCCTTGGGAATGAAAGCATGATGGTGACCAGGGAGGTACCGGAGCGCCAAGTGCGTCGTAGGTCGGAGCGAGGGGTTCTCGCGGCCCGGCAAACGGGGTATTCGGGCGATGGGCCTTGCTGCTCGATCCAATGAGAAGAAACGGAGGCAGGTATGGGAAGTGAGAAAGGGTGCTGCTGCGGATGCGCCCCGGAACCGTCGGAGGAGGATCTCCTCAAGCGGTTGGACGAGGTGGTGGCGGAATACCGCGCGAAGCCGGGTGCGTTGATTCCGGTGCTTCAGATCGCTCAGGGCATGTTCGGGTATCTGCCCGAGAGCGCCCTCAAGCGCGTCGCACTCGGTCTCGGCAAGGCTTACAGCGAGGTCGCCGGCGTGGTGGGGTTCTACTCCTACTTCACGACCGTTCCTCGCGGCAAGCACCTGGTCCGGGTCTGCCTGGGCACGGCCTGTTACGTGCGTGGAGGCAAGGCGGTGCTCGACGCCTTCAAGGCGAAGCTGGGCATCGACGTAGGGCAGACGACGCCCGACCGGATGTACTCGCTCGAAGTGGCGCGCTGCTTCGGCGCCTGCGGGCTCGCGCCCGCGATCATGGTGGACGATGACGTGCACCATCGGGTCAAGCCCGGCCGGATCTCGCAGATTCTGGCCCAGTATTCCGAGACGAAGGGAGAGCAGTCATGGCAAGCCGAATCGCCGACCCCAACGCCCTGAAAGCTCTGCGCGCGAAGGCCCAGAGCGCCGTGGATCTGCGTTCCGGTCCCAAGGAAATGCAGATCATGGTCCACATGGGAACCTGCGGAATCGCCGCCGGTGCCCGCGATGTCCTCGCCCTGCTCGTCGCCGAGCTCGGCAAGGCCAAGATCGACAAGGTCTCCCTTCGCCAGAGCGGCTGCGCCGGCCTGTGCGACAGGGAGCCCATGCTCACGCTCACCGACAAGTCGGGCCAGGAGTTCCGCTACGGCAAGCTCGACAAGAACAAGGTCCTGGAGATCATCCAGGGCCACGTCCTCGGTGGCAATCCGGTGGTCAAGTATCTCATCGATGCGTGAGACAGAAGGAGTCGAGGACGCATGACTGACTCAATCCGAACCCAAGTACTGATTTGCACCGGAGGCGGCTGCATCGCCAGCGGCGCCCTCCAGGTCAGCGCGGCTGTGCGAGAGTCCCTGCGCAAGCGGGGCCTGTCCGACGAAGTCCAGGTCATCGAGACCGGATGCCTCGGCCCCTGCTCCGTCGGCCCCGTCGCCGTCGTCTATCCCGATGAGGTCTTCTACGAGGGCGTCAAACCCGAAGACGCTGACTTCGTCGTCGAGGAACACCTCCTCAAGGGTCGCCCCGTCGAGCGCCTCGTGCGCAAGGCCGCCAAGACCAACGCCCCCGAGCGCGCGCTCGGCGACGTGAGCTTCTTCAAGAAGCAGATCAAGGTCGCGCTGCGCAACTGCGGTATCGTCGATCCGCTGAAGATCGAGGAGTACATCGCTCGTGACGGCTACGAAGCCCTGAGCAAGGTGCTCACGACCATGACCCCCGACCAGGTCATCGAGGAGGCCAAGAAGTCCGGACTCCGCGGGCGTGGCGGAGCCGGGTTCTCCACCGGGATGAAGTGGGCTCTGACCCGCAAGTCGCCCGGCGACGTGAAGTTCATCCTGTGCAATGCCGACGAAGGCGACCCGGGCGCGTTCATGGACCGCTCCGTGCTCGAAGGCGACCCCCACACGATCATCGAAGGCATGGCGATCGGTGGCTACGCCATCGGCGCCTCCCAGGGATACGTCTACGTCCGCGCCGAATACCCCCTCGCGGTCGAACGCCTCGGCAAGGCCCTCGAGCAGGCGCGCGAATACGGCCTGCTCGGCAAGAACATCCTGGGCAGCGGCTTCGACTTCGACCTCGAAATCCGCATGGGCGCAGGCGCCTTCGTCTGCGGCGAAGAGACCGCCCTGATGACCTCCATCGAGGGCAAACGCGGCGAGCCCAGGCCCCGTCCCCCCTTCCCCGCCGTCAAGGGCCTGTGGGGCAAACCCTCCTGCCTCAACAACGTCGAGACGTTCGCCAACATCCCGTCGATCATGCTCAAGGGCGCCGAGTGGTTCGCCTCCATGGGCACCGAGAAGAGCAAGGGCACCAAGGTCTTCGCCCTCGCCGGCTCGGTCAACAACACCGGCCTCGTCGAGGTGCCGATCGGCATGCCCCTCGGCGAAATCATCTACGACATCGGCGGCGGACTCCCCCCGGGCAAGCGCTTCAAGGCGGCCCAGATGGGCGGCCCCTCCGGCGGCTGCATCCCCCGTCAGCACCTCAATGTCCCCGTCGACTACGAGTCCCTCAACGAGCTCGGCGCCATCATGGGCTCCGGCGGCCTCGTCGTCATGGACGAAGACTCCTGCATGGTCGACGTCGCCCGCTTCTTCCTCGAGTTCGTCCAGGAAGAGTCCTGCGGCAAGTGCACGCCGTGCCGCGTCGGCACCAAGCGCATGCTCGAAATCGTCACCCGCATCTGCAAGGGCAAGGGCGAGCCCGGCGACATCGAGAGGCTCGAGGAGCTCGGCAAGATCATCCGCGACACCGCCCTGTGCGGCCTCGGTCAGACCGCCCCCAACCCGGTGCTCTCCACCATCCGCCACTTCCGGCATGAGTACGTCGCCCACATCCGCGACAAACGCTGCGAAGCCGGCGTCTGCGCCGACCTCGTCCGCGCACCCTGCAACAACGCTTGCCCCTGCGGCGTCAACGTCCCCGGCTACATCTCCCTCATCGGCGAGGAGCGATACTCCGAGGCCCTCAAGCTGCACCGCGAGCGCAACCCGCTCGCTGCCATCTGCTCGCGCGTCTGCTTCCACCCCTGTGAGAACAAGTGCCGCCGCGCCGGCCTCGACAACGCCGTGTCGATCCGCTCGCTCAAGCGCTTCCTCACCGAGCAGGAAGAGACCCCGCAGCTCCCCGAGGTCAAGGACGTCCCCGCCAACGCCAAGCGCAAGGTCGCTGTCGTCGGCGCCGGCCCCGCCGGCCTCTCCTGCGCCTACTTCCTCGCTCGCATGGGCTACAAGCCCGTCGTGTTCGAAGCCTCCACCAAGGCCGGCGGCCTCCTCGTCCAGGGCATCCCCGCCTACCGCCTCCCGCGCGACATCGTCGAACGCGAAGTCCGCATGATCGAACGCATGGGCGTCACCTTCCAGTTCGGCAAGCGCCTCGGTACGGACTTCACCCTCGCGGACCTCAAGAAGCAGGGATTCGAATCCGTCTTCCTCGGCATCGGTGCCCCTCATGGATGGACCCTCGACATCCCCGGCGACAAGTCCGTCGGTGTCGTCGACTCCATGAAGTTCCTCCGCGACTACAACGACACCGGCAAGGCCGAGGTCGGCAAGAAGGTCGTGGTCATCGGCGGCGGCAACGCGGCCATCGACGCGGCCCGCACCGCGGTCCGTCTCGGCTCCGAGTCCGTCACCATCCTCTACCGGCGCACGCGTGACGAGATGCCCGCCTGGGAAGAGGAAGTCGAAGAGGCCGAGCGCGAGGGCGTCCGCATCAAGTTCCTCGTCGCTCCCGTCGAGGTCCTCGCCAAGGACGGCAAGGTCGCCGGCGTCAAGTGCAACCAGATGGCCCTCGGCCCCTACGACAAGTCGGGCCGTCGCCGTCCCGTCAAGAGCGGCCAGCCGGACTTCGTTCAGGAAGCCGACATGGTCATCAGCGCCATCGGCCAGTCCCTCGACGCGCAGGCGATCGGCGGCAGCGACGTGACGCTGAAGCGGACCTCCAGCGAGTTCGTCGAGACCGACCCTCGCACGGGCCAGACCTCGGTCGAGTGGGTCTTCGCGGGCGGCGACGCCGCTGCGGGCCCCTCGTCCGTCACCGAGTCGGCAGCCTTCGGCGAGCGCGCCGCTGCCGGCATGGACAAGTTCCTCACCGGCGAAGACCACGCCTTCTGGCGCACCTACCAGGATGTCGACACGTTCTTCGATCCCGATGCGGATCCGAACATGGTGCCCCGCGCGAACGTTCGCATGGTCCCCGTCGAGAAGCGCAGGCACTCCTTCGTCGAAGTCGAGACCTCGTGGTCCAAGAGCGAAGCCCTGCGTGAGGCGACTCGTTGCCTGCGCTGCGACTATCGCGGCAACTGCTGACGGGCGAGGAGGATCCGGACAATGCCCACTGTGACAGTCAATACGACCGAAGTCAGAGTCCCCGAAGGGACGACGGTCCTCCAAGCGGCCAGAGCCGCCGGGATCAACATCCCGACGCTCTGCAACCTGGAGGGTGTGCACGCGCCTGGGGCGTGCCGCGTCTGTCTCGCGGAGGTAGAAGGCGCACGCACGCTCGTAGCCTCCTGCGTCGCCCCCGTTCAAGAGGGCATGAAGATCAAGACCAACAGCAAGCGGGTTCGCGATGCTCGCCGCACGGCGGTGGAGCTGCTGCTCAGCGAGCACAACGGCGACTGCCAGACCTGCGTGCGCAACGACGACTGCGAGCTCCAGGCGCTCGCGCAGGATCTGGGAATTCGCAGCATCCGTTACGAGGGAGAGCGCGGACACAAGCACATCGACTGCAGCACTCCGGCGCTCGTGCGCGACTCCGGCAAGTGCATCCTGTGCCGTCGATGTGTCTCGGTCTGCGGCGAAGTCCAGGGCGTCGGCGCCCTCTTCCCCCAGGACCGCGGCTTCGCCACCGTGGTCGGCCCCGCCTTCTGCAGCGACCTCGGCGACGTCGTCTGCGTGCAGTGCGGCCAGTGCTCCGCCGTCTGCCCGGTCGGCGCCATCACCGAACGCGATGACATCGAGAAGGTCTGGGACGCCCTCAACGATCCGACCAAACACGTGGTAGTCCAGACCGCGCCCGCCATCCGCGCCGCGCTCGGCGAGTGCTTCGACTACGAGCCCGGCACCGTGGTGACCGGCAAGATGGTCGCGGCACTCCGCCAGCTCGGCTTCGACGCGGTCTTCGACACCAACTTCACCGCCGACCTCACCATCATGGAGGAAGGCACCGAGCTGCTGACCCGGCTCAAGACCGCTCTGGTCGACAAGGGACAGGTCGCCCTGCCCATGTTCACCAGCTGCTCTCCTGGCTGGATCAACTTCGCCGAGTGCTTCTACCCGGAGATCCTGCCGAACATCTCGACCTGCAAGTCACCGCAGCAGATGTTCGGCACGGTCGCCAAGACCTGGTACGCCAAGCGCATCGGCAAGAAGCCCGAAGACATCGTCGTCGTCTCCGTCATGCCCTGCACCGCCAAGAAGTTCGAGGCCGAGCGCCCCGAAATGAACGACAGCGGCGTGCGCGACGTCGACATCGTGCTCACCACCCGTGAGCTCGGACGCATGATCAAGCAGGCTGGCGTCGACTTCCGCAGCCTCGCCGACGAGAAGATGGACGATCCGCTCGGCGCAAGCACCGGCGCGGCCGACATCTTCGCCAACACCGGCGGAGTCATGGAAGCCGCACTCCGCACCGCCTACGAGATCGTCACCGGCAGGGAGCTGCCCTTCGACAAGCTCCATGTCGCGCCGGTCCAGGGGCTCGAGGGTGTCAAGGAGGCCAGCGTCACCATCACCGGCGCCGTGCCTGCCTGGTCCTTCCTCGAGGGCGTCACCATGAACGTCGCGGTCGCCCACGGCTTGTCGAATGCCCGCAAGGTCATCGAGAAGACCAAGGCCGGCGAGGCCAACTACCACTTCGTCGAGATCATGACCTGCCCGGGCGGCTGCATCGGCGGCGGCGGCCAGCCGCGCCTCACGACCGACGAGGTCCGCAAGGCGCGCATCGCGGCGATCTACCGCGAGGACGAGGGCCGCGAGCTGCGCAAGTCGCACGACAACCCCGTCGTCAAGGCCATCTACGAAGAGTGGCTCGGCACCCCCCTCGGGCATACCTCCCACGAGCTGCTCCACACCCACTACAAACGCAGGTCTCGCGTCTGACCACGGCACTTGCCATGACCGAGCCTTCCTCCCCCCTGATCCTCCTGGTCGACGACGACGTCGACTGCCACGAGGTCCATCGGCACTTCCTCGAGGTCGCAGGCTTCCGCGTCTGCTGTTGCTTCGACCCCGAGGAGGCCCTGTCCAAGATGCACGAGCAGAGGCCGGACCTGGTCGTCACCGATCTCATGATGAGCTCGCTCGACTCCGGGTTCAGCCTCGCTCGCAGCATCAAGGAAACCCCCGGCTGGGAAACCATCCCCGTCGTGGTCCTCACCGCCGTGGGCACCCAGCTCGGCTATGACTTCCGGCCGCGCTCGGATGCCGATCTCGCGGCGATGAACGCCGACGCCTACCTCGCCAAACCGGTCACTCCCAAGCTTCTCGTGGAGAAGATCCGGGAGCTGCTGGCGCGCGGCTGAGCGCTCTCACTGGTCCTCTTCCGCGACCGCGCCTACACTCACCTTCGCACCATGAGCGATCGCCCCTACTTCCTGTGGGATGTGGAGCTCTCCGACTCGGAGCTGCGTCAGCGACTACAGCACCCGGACCCGCGGATTCGGGCACAATGGCAGGGCCGGGTGCTGCGGGAGGCACGCCCCTGCGACGTGTGGCGATACGTGTCCCTTGATGAGGTCCTGCGAGATTGGCCGCACATCGAACGTCATCTCGGCACAAGGCGCGCCTTCTGGCGATGGCTGATCGAAGGGTGGAGAAGAGATGGCTTGCTCCCCGCCGCATAGCTGCCTCACGAAGCTGCAGTGGGACTTGCTCGCAGCGTTCTTCGCGCGCGAGCAGCGCTTCTTCCTCACCGGAGGAGCTGCCCTCGCGGGCTTCTACCTGCGCCACCGGACAACAGAGGATCTCGACCTCTTCGCCCCCCCAGGGCCGTCGCTTGATGACGCCCTCAACGCGTTGCGCGACGCGTGCTCCGCCTGCGGCGCCGAGGTCGAGACGCTTCGGAGCTTCGCGGACTTCAAGAGAGTGATCGCCCGACGCGGCGTCGAAAGCTGCGTCGTGGACCTGGTCATCGATCGCGCCCCCGCAGTCGATGACCTCAAGTCGACATTCGGAGCCGTACGGGTCGACACGCTGCGAGAGATCGTGGCCAACAAGATCTGCGCAGTGGTCGGGAGAGCGGAGGCCAAAGACCTCGTGGATCTGATGGAACTCCAGCAGGCGGGGGTTGATCTTGCCACCGCGGTCGCCGATGCGTCGCACAAAGACGCCTCTGCAGACCCGGCAACGATCGCGTGGGTTCTCGATCAGATCGTGATCGGCCCCGAGGCGCCTGTGCCCTCCGGTACCGACCCCGCAGCACTCGACGCATTTCGGCTGGAACTCGTGGAGAAGATGCGACGTCTCGCCTTCGAGATCGCGTCGCAGGGTACCGCAAGACCGTCGAAGACTTGACCCGCGTCTCCGCGTTCCGGGACTGCGGTACTGCATGACCTCTCGGAGGGGCAGACGCAGAGGTCTGCGTGCCCCGCGGGTCGGCTCGGAACGCTGCGTCGCACGACGCCGCACAGCGAGGTCGGCGTCAGTGGCCGAAGATCATCCGCTGCGCTTCGACCCCGTCGATCTTGTTCAACTCGTCGGCCAGAGCGAGACATCGCGCCTCCTCGCCGAACATCTCCAGCAGCACGATCCCGCCGGGCCCGCAGACATCCGTGCCTACCTCGTGAAGCCCCACGCGAGTCTTGATGTTGCATCCGTACTCGGTCAGCAAACGCTGCACGTCCACGGCCCGCTGGATACGATTCGAGATGTGCACGCCCAGGATGATGTGCTTGTCCATGTCGTCCTCCGGTGTCCTGCCACCCTACCCGACTGGCGGTGCCGCGACCACGCCCAACAGGCATGCACACGCCCTGCGTGAGGGCAGTGCACTTGAGTTCACCTTTCCGTCTGGTACGGTCCCGGCCACACGAGGCATGCAGTTGACGACAATCTATCTGGTGCGTCACGGCAGCACGGCCTGGAACGAGCAGCCGCGCTTCCGCGGGTTGGCGAACATCCCCTTGAGCGACAAGGGCCAAAGGCAGGCTGCTGGGCTGTGCGAGCTGCTGCGAAACAAACCGCTCGCGGCCGTGTACTCGAGCCCCTTGCTGCGCGCGATCCAGACCGCCGAGATCCTGGCCTCCGCCCACACCCTGAAGGTGAGCGTCGAGCCGGATCTGCGAAGCGTCGACTACGGTCGATGGGAAGGCAAGACCGAGCAGGAGGCGAAAGCGTCGGATCCCGAACTGTATGGGAGTTTCCTCGACGCTATCGAAACGGTCCGCTTCCCCGACGGCGAGAGCATGGAGGAGCTGCGCGTCCGGGCCTTCGCGGCCCTGGTGCGCATCGCACGCGAGCACCCTGGCTCCGAGGTGGCCGTCGTCACCCACCAGGTCGTCACCCGCGTGCTGCTGTGCGCCGTGCTCGGAGCCGACAGCCACCCGTACTGGCAGATCGGTCAGGACACCGCGTGCCTCAACGTCATCGAGCACGACGGCGGGTTCCGTCTGAAGCTCGTCAACGTGGTCCCGGGCGTATGGCCCGCTGCCTGATTCCCGCATCGCTCGCGCGCGGCTCGGCTCCCAGGCATCTTCGATTGCTGTAGGATGCCTCCATGACCGAAGAACAAGCCAAGAAGATGATCGAGCTGCTCGAGAGCATCCAGGGCCTGCATCGCGAAGCCTACGATCGCCAGACCCGGCTCGTGTGGGTTGCCATTCCCTGCTTCGCCGTGCTCTGCGTGCAGACGGTGCTGCTCATCATGCGCTGAGGCGTCCCGCTACTCGAAGCAGCGCCGCAGGCGCCACCCGATCCAGCGCAGCATGGACCAGTGGGCCGGACGCCCATCCACGCTGTTGCGCACGATGACCTTCGAGTCCTCGTCGTCCCTCATCGCGGCCACGTGCTCCAGCTCGCATCGATCGATCCAGCACCCGTCGCAGGCCGAGCACCTGCGCACGGTCATCTTCCGCACGTCGAGCGGTGACAGGGGGCGCAACCGATCGCCGCAGGCCGGGCATGACGCTCCGTCGCCCTCGGTCGCTGCAGGGGCTGTGGCGTGCTTCCAGACCGAGTCGCCGAGCAGCGCCAGTTGATCCGGCGGAAACCAGGTGCCGCCGCACCGCGGGCACCGCTCCACGGCCACGAGCCCGAGGGCGCCGAGGTCCATCGGCTGCAGGACGACTTGGCAGTTGGGGCAATGCATCGGTGGCGCGGTCCCGGTTCGACAACAGACCGTAGGACCACGGCAGACGTGGCGTCAAGGAGACCGCCCGCATCGGGAAGGATGCGCGGATCAAACGGTGGCCGGATGGCCCGACGCTTCCCGCTTCGATCAGAAGTAGATGTCGCGCTCGCCCGCGTCGATGCGCTCGAGGACCTTGAGCACTGCGCTGCGACGGTTGGAGGGGACCTCGTGCTCGATCTGATCGCGGATGACCTGCTCACCGAGCTGGCGGGTTCTCTCGGAGCCGTAGTCGAGGAGATACTCGCGGTAGGTGACGAGGGCGTTGGGGAGACAATGGGCGCGGATCAGCCCCGGCTTCGCCAGGTCCATGAAGTCGCGCCCGGTGCGCCCCCGCCGATAGCAGCCGGTGCAGAACGAGGGGACGTAGCCGTGCTGGGCGATGTCGGCGATGACGTCGTCGAGCGTGCGATGATCCCCGACGGAGAACTGCGGAACCGAGCCGTCGTGGTCGGCGTAGCCTCCGGGCTCGGTATGCGAGCCCGCGCTCATCTGGGAGATGCCCAGGTCGAGGAGCGCTCCGCGCATCTCGGCGGTCTCGCGCGTGGACAGGATGATGCCGGTATAGGGCACGGCGAGGCGCAGGATGGCGACGATCTTCTTGAAGTCCTGATCGGAGACCGGGTGAGGCGGCTGCATCGCGGCCGGTGCGCCGTCGGCAGGCTCGAGCCGGGGCACCGACAGCGTGTGGGGACCGGCGCCGAAGGTCTTCTCGAGGTGCTGCGCGTGCGTGAGCATCGCGAGGACCTCCTCGCGGTAGTCATTGAGGCCGAAGAGCACACCGAGCCCGACGTCGTCGATGCCCGCTTCCATGGCCCGGTCCATGGCGGTCAGGCGCCAGTGGTAGTCGCGCTTGGGGCCGGACGGGTGCATGCGCTCGTAGGTGACGGGATCGTAGGTTTCCTGGAAGACGACGTAGGTTCCGATGCGCGCGGCCTTGAGGCGGCGGAACTCCTCGACGGACATGGGAGCCATCTCGACGTTGACGCGGCGGATCTCGCCGCGACCGGAGCGGGTGGCGTAGACGGTCTCGATGACCTGCAGGAGGTAGTCGAAGGAGGAGGAGCCGGTGACCTCGCCCGCGATGACGAGGACGCGCTTGTGGCCCTGGTCCTCCAGGGCGCGGACCTCGGCTGCGACCTGCTCGAGGGACAACTTGGTGCGTTTGCGTGGATTGCTTCTGCGGAAGGCGCAGTACAGGCAGTCGTTGGCGCAGTGGTTGGAGTAGTACAGCGGGGCGAAGAGCACGATGCGACGGCCGTAGATCGAGTCCTTGGCGGTGCGTGCGGCGTGGAACATCTCCTCGAGCAGCTCGGGGCTTTCGGTGCCGAGCAGGACGGCGGTCTCCTCGAGAGACAGGCCGTGCAGCTCGAGGGCCTTGGCGATGATCTCGCGGACGCGAGCGGGATCGGGTGTGCCGACGTCGGTCAGCAGACCGCGAACCCGTGCCATGTCGATGAAGGTGGCTTCTTTCCTAACGATCGGCCGGGAAGACAGGGCTTCCATGACTGCCTCCGTGCTGCTCCACGCTTCCGCTGCGCGGCTCCGTGGGCAGTAGCACCCGGAAGGTCGTGCCCTGATCCAGGACACTGTCGACCTCCAAGGCGCCGTTGTAGCTGTCGACGATCTTCTTGACCAGGGCGACGCCGAGCCCGGTTCCGGTGATGGATCGCGTGGCAGGGTTCTTCGCGCGGAAGAACTCCTCGCCAAGGCGTCGAGTCTCCTCGGGGGTCATCCCGATCCCCGTGTCCGTCACCTCCAGGCGCAGCAGCTCGCCGAGCATGGAGAGGTGGACCGTGATGCTGCCTCCCTTCCGGTTGTACTTGATGGCATTCGACACCAGGTTCGTGATCACCCGGTCCATATCGCCCCGATCGGCGGACACCGCACGAACCCCCTCGTCAACCTTGAGCTCTGCCCGCAGCCCATGCTGCTCGATCTCGTTGCGGTGGAACTCCACCAGGCTCGAAGTCAACGCTGCCATGTCCAGGGATTCGATCCGTCGCTCGTGCCGGCCTGCCTCGCGTCGCGTGATCTCCAACAGGTCCTGGATGAGGGTCAGCAGGGCCCCGGTGCGCTCCAGACAGCGGGCGACGATCTTCTTGAGCCGCTCCTGATCGGTGTCAAGGGCACCGCTCAGAATCAGATTCAGGTAGCCCTCCACCGCGCCGATGGGAGCCTTGAGCTCGTGGGCCACCATCGAGACGAACAGGGTCTTCATGCGCTCGAAGGCCTTGGCGTCGGAGATGTCCGCAAGGAGCACGACCACACCCATGAGCTGCTGCGTCTCGTTGCGAACAGGCGCCAACGTCACGCGCAGATAGCGGTCCGGGTTGCCTTCCCCTTCGGTCGCTACACGCATCTCGAGGGACACCGCCAGCTCGCTCCCCGAACCGTCGAGCATCCTCCCGATCTCTCCGAGCACCTTGTCGTCGTCGAGCCACGACGACACCGGCCCCTGCATGGACTGCGCCTGCACCTTGCCGAGCAGCCGGCGCGCGATGGGGTTGTCCAGCACGACATCGCCGTTGATGTTCACGACGAGCAGGCCGTCTCCCATCGACTGCAGGATGGTGCGAAGGCGGCTCTTCTCGTGAGCGAGCTCGAGCAGGTTGGCCTCTCGCTCGGCGCGGAGGCGCTCGGCCTCGCGACCGAGAATCCACTTCTCGGTGGCTCGATTGACCACGACGATGAGGTCATCGGGGACAAAGGGCTTCACGACGAAGTCGAAGGCGCCCATTTTGGTGGTCTGGACTGCGGACTCGATGGTCGCGAAAGCGGAGACGACGATGCACAGGGTCTTGGGGCGGATCTGGCGGAGCCGCTCGATGAGCTCGAACCCGTCCATGACGGGCATCTTCAGGTCCACCAGCACGATGGGGAACTCCGCGTCGGTGGCGAACTGCAGGGCCTGCTTGCCCGACGCGGCCACGTGCACCGTGTACCCCCGCGCAGAGAGAATCCTGCGGATCCCTTCCCGATAGCCGATCTCGTCATCCACTACGAGAATGGGCGGAACCATGCAATCCGGGTCGAGCGTCGGCAGCGTCGGCCCCGGTCGTGAGGAGGTCGCAATCATGTCATGCCTCCGTCGATCGGCTGGAAGAAACCATTGGCGGTGGGCGCAGACGGTTCCTCCTGGGCCACGGGGATCACGATTTCGAAGGTCGCGCCGGGGCCGTCTTCGTTGTTGAAAGCCGAGATCGTCCCGCGGTGCATCTTGACGATTCCATAGCAGATGGGGAGTCCGAGGCCCGTGCCCTTTCCGACGGGTTTGGTCGTGAAGAAGGGAGAGAAGAGCTTCTGCATATGCTCCTCGGGAATTCCCGGTCCGGAATCGCGGATACGGAATCGCAGCTCGCGACGCTCTGCGAGCCAATCGGCCCGCACGGAGAGTGTGCCGCCGGTGGGCATGAGCTCGACGGCGTTGCGCACGAGGTTGCTGAGGGCCTGGAGCATCTGGTCGCGGTCGAGGGAGACTGCGGGCATGGGGTCGGAGACGACGACATCATATCGAATGGAGTCGTCGCGGCCCGCTTTCACGATACCGACGGCCTCGCGGACCAGGGTGCCGACGTCGACTTCGGAGCGATTGACCTTGTTCTGGCGGGCGAAGTCGAGGAGGCCGCCGACGATACCCTTGCAGCGTTTGGCCTCCCCGAGGATCATCTGGATATCGGAGCGCAGGCCCTCCGGGGTCACGGGCGTGCCGCAGTCGACCTGATCGCGCAGCAGGTGCGCGTAGATGAGGATGGTCCCCAGGGGATTGTTGACCTCGTGGGCGATGCCGGCGGCGAGTTGCCCCATGGATGCCAGCCGCTCGGACCGGATGAGCTGGGCCTGGGCCTCGGTGAGATCCTGGTGCGATCGATTCAGGGACTCGACCATGCCCTGCAGCTTCTCGATGAGGTAGGGCAGACACATCTCCACTTCGGCACGCCCCTGGAACACGGCCCGCGCCTTGTCCCGACAGGAACGGTAGCCGCACGCCCGACAGTCCAGCTCGTCGGCGGCCGTGAGCTTGTTCGTCCGCGCAAGAATCTGCCGGATCTGCGCCTCGGTCGGCTCGATCGTCCGCTGACAATCGTCCTCGAAAGAGCGTGTCAGGTCGACGTCGGCGTACCGCTCCATCGCCTGCTCCCATTCGGTCCGGGACAGGTGGGCACGGCGCGATCGCATCCAGGCCACGATGCGCTCCTTGCGCGTCAGGTAGCTCGCCGACCCCGGCATCATCGGTCCGCCAATGCACCCCCGGCAGAACATCACGTCGAAGAACCGCGTCTCCAGCTCCGCGATGTGGTTCGTGCGGACGCGCTCGCGCAGCCTCTCGACCACGTCGACGAAGGCATCGGTTCCGATCACGTCGGAGACGTCGTTGTCGAGCAGGTCATCGGGCAGCTCGGCGGTCCGGAGCAGTCCGCGCGGGACCGGGAAGATGCCGCCAGTCCACGAGTGCGGTGGATCGAACTCCTCGTCGTCCAGCGACTCGACGTCTCGCACGCCTCGGAGCGCCAGCAGGCCCGACAGCTCGTAGAAGGTGAGGACCGCGTCGATCCACGGGGACACCTCGGGATCGCGCGCCTCGCTGATCTTGGCCGTGCAGGGGCCCACGAAGACCACCGAGCAGCCGGGCCGAATCCGCTGCTTGAGGACCTTGCCCAGGGCGGCCATGGGAGAGAAGAAGGGCGCGATGAACTCGATGAGCTCCGGGGCGTACTTCTGGATGTAGGTGTTCGCGGCAGGACACGGAGAGGTGATCGTGAGGGCAAAGGGGTCGCGCTCGTAGCGCTCCCGGTACTTGCGCGCGACCAGGTCGGCTCCGAAGGCGGTCTCGTAGACCCCGGAGAAACCGGCGCGGCGCAGGGCCGCGACAATCTGGCCGGGGCGCAGGGGGTGGGCGGCCGCGGCGAAGGAGGGGGCGAGCATCACCACGCAGTCTCCCTTGGAGAGCAGCTCGCGAACGGCGGGGAGATTGTCCACGACCTGCTTGGCGTTCTGGCTGCAGACGCGAACGCATCGGCCGCAGGCGACGCAGCGCTCGGGCATGACCTCGGCCTGGCCGGCGCGTACGCGGATGGCTTTGGACGGGCAGCGACGCACGCACGAGTAGCAGCGTCGGCACAGGTCGCGGGAGGTTGTGACGATGGCGCTCATGGCAGTCTCGGCTCGTGGGTGCGGCGGCAAGCCGCAAAGAGCTCAGCCGGTTCGCTTCGCTCCGAGTTCGGGTTCGGTCTGCGCCGCGTCCGGCGCCGGCACGGGGACCTGAAGGTTACCCCGTTTGACCTTGAACATGTGGATGAGCTGCGCGAGTCCAAGGGCGAGGTTCTCGTTGCGCACCGCGACGTCGTCCGGGACGCGCAGGTGCACGGGCGCGAAGTTCCAGATCGCCTTCACGCCCTTGCGCACGAGCCAATCGGCCGTCTCCTGCGCGCCGTTGGCTGGAGCCGCCAGGATGGCGATCTGGATCCGGAAGATCTCGATGAAGCTCTTGCACTTCTCCATCGGGAGCACGACGTGGCCGCCCACGCTTCGACCGATCTTGGTCGGATCGACGTCGAAGACCGCTGCGATCTTGAGACCGTAGCGCCCGAACCCCGCATAGCGGGCAATGGCGCTTCCCAGGTCTCCGCACCCGATGAGGATCGCGTCGTTCCGATCCGTGAGGCCGAGCACGCTGTCGAGACGCGCCAGCACCTCCGCGATCGCGTAGCCCACCTTGGGGCGCCCCGTGATCCCCGCCGCCGCCATGTCCTTGCGCACCAGCGTCGCGTCGATTCCGATCAGCTCGGCGAGGAACGCGGAGCTGATCGCATCCTGCCCTTCCTCTCCCTCGCTCGTCGCGATCTGGTAGTAGAGCGCAAGACGCTCCAGCAGGGGACGCGGAAACCCGCTCGCGTCGTCGGCGGCCGCACGCCTGTTTCGCGCGGCGGCTCCGGGGGGACCCGAGGGCTCTCGCGTCTTCACGCTCCGAGCATCCCGCGCAGGCTCTCCACGAGCTTCTCCGCCTTGATCGGCTTGTCCAGGAAGCGATCCACCGGAAGCCAGGTCTCGTCGCGATCCCGATCCGACAGCCGGAACTGCAAGCCCCTGGCCTCGTTCACCGCGTTGATCGACGTGAGCATGATCAACGGGATGTTCCTCGTGCGCTCCTCCTTGCGCAGCGCCCGCGCCAGGTGGAACCCCTCGTCGGGCGTCGTCATCATCACGTCGATCACCGCCGCATCCACCACCTGCCGCCGGATCACCTCGAATGCGTCCTTCGCGCTGTGGGCCGTCACGACCTCATATCCCGCGGACTCCAACGCGGCCCGGTTCACCTCGAGGAAGTCCACGTCGTCATCGACCAGCAGGATCTTCTTGGCACCCATTCACGGCTCTCCACCGAGCAGTCGTGATATTTTTCACGACACATTGGGTCTAGCCCCCACCCCAGGCCTTGTCAAGCACGCCTCTCCCCGCATCCAGCCTTCGACAAGCCCCCCCAAGAACGCTCCCAACCAGCCTCCGCCCCGCATCCCGAGTCTGCTCGCCCGTATCGCGCGCGTTCTCACGATACCGCCCTCCTCGGGCGACCGCGCAAGCCCCGTTCCCCCCCCTCAGCACTGCACCCGCCACCGCAGCGGCTAGCGCGACATCGTCACCCCATCGCGGATGATCTCCTCGTAGACCCGCTCGGGCGCGACCCCCTGACGCGCGATCGACTCGGCGATCGGCAACACCGCGGGGATGATCGCACGGAAGAACTCGAGCGGCTGGCCCCCCTCGAACTTGAAGCCGTTGACGAACACGGTCGGCGTCGCGCGCACGCCGACGCTGTCTCCAAGCTGGATGTCCTCGAGGATCGTCTGCGTGTGGCGATGCAAGGTCACGGCGTTCGCGGCCCGCGCAGGGTCGAGGCCGATCGCGCGAGCCACGCGCGCGAGGTCATCGTCGCCGAGCAGCGGCGCCGACGCGAACAACAAGTCATGCGCCTGCCAGAACCCGGCATCTCCCTTCTGTCCGCGCGCTTCGATCGCGAGCTGAGAGGCAGGCTCCGCGCGCGGGTGCATGCTGGGCGGGAGAGGCTGGTGCTTGAACACGAGGCGGACCTTCGTGGGGAACTCGCGCCGCACGTCGGTGAGCACCTGCGCCATGTCCTTGCAGAACGGGCACTGGAAGTCGGAGAACACGACGATGGTGACCGGAGCGGCCGCCGGCCCCGACACGGGCGACGAGCCGACCGGAACCTTGTAGATGCGCGTGTCCACGCCTTCGGGATCGTCGGCATCGGTGTCCGGAGCGGGCCTGCGCGCACCGACGGGATCGATGGCGGGGATGACGGGAGGGAGGGCGGTGGGAGCGGACGCGCTTGGGGGCGTGGCAGCGGTCGTGGGTGCGCGCGGTGGGGCGGCGGCGGGCGCGGGGGAGCACGCCGAGAGGAGCGCAGCGATCGCAACGACGCACAGGGAACGGAGAGCGAGCATCGGCGTGACCATAGCACCGGAGAGGAGGGCTCCCGAGCCGCACGGTCCGACGACTTCGATAAGCGCTGGAGAATGGCAGGTCACGAACTTGGCCGAGGGCGGGTCGAGTGGGTACTCCACGATGCGACATGCGACCGTGGCCAGCCATCGTAGCCGCAGCCGTCTGCCTCGCCGTGGTGATCCCGGTGGCGCGGCACTTCGCTTCTGCCGAGGATTCCCCTCTGCGCGCGGCACGCGCTGCCAGCGCAAAGGGCAAGAGCGGACCGTCGCAAGACCCCGCGATGCTGCAGGGGATCCAGTTCGAGCGGCTTGGCCTG
>JAKLDZ010000650.1 GCA_022703255.1 Myxococcota bacterium
GAGATGGCGATGCGCTTGTTGACGATGGGGATGCCGTACTTGGTGGAGATCTCGTCGCAGATGCGCACGAGCTGGCCGGCCTTGCCCAGGATCTTGCGCTTCAGATCCTGCCCGAATCCCCCCATGATCGACACCACCGACACCAGCGCGCAGGAGCTGACCGCCACCCCCGCGATCGAAAGCACCGAGATGACCGTGAGGAACCCGCTCTTGGTCGCGCGCACGTGCCGCGCGCTCACGAGCGAAACGAAGCTGCGCCCCTCGAGCAGGTTGAGCAGCACCGGCAACAGCATCGCCATCGTGCCCAGCAGGAACACCACGCCCGAGAACAGCGCAACCAGCCGCACGACCTCGTGCTGCCACACGTAGTGGACCCCGCGAGGCTGCGGGAGATGCCGCGAGATCCACGTCAGCGCCGCAAACGTCACGCCGGATACCAGCGTCGTCCCGGCCAGCAACGGCTTGCGCTTCCGCCGCACCCAGTCGAAGACCCGCGCCGCTACCCCAGGGCCGCGCTTCGCCACCCCGCTCGTCGCCAACGCCCAAACCCCGCTCAGAATCCCCACCAGTCCGAAGGCCACCGCCGGATACGCAATCCATCCCCACGCGTGCCGCCAGAACCAGCCCACGTCCTTCGACGGGTGCAGGTACTGGAAGATCGCCAGCGCCACACCGGTCGCGATCAACACCGCCCCGAGAACGATGTCCCGCCGTGCATTGGGTTTGGGTAGCTTCATCGCTCTGGCCGAAGCAGGGGGAAGAGAATCACCTCGCGAATCGAATCCTTCGCCGTCAGCATCATCGTCAGTCGATCAATCCCCATGCCGAATCCCGCCGTCGGCGGCAACCCGTGCTCCAACGCACGGATGTAGTCCTCATCGTAGTCCATCGTCTCTTCCGCGCCACGCGCCTTCTTCGCCACCTGCTGCCGGAATCGCTCCGCCTGATCCTCCGGGTCGTTCAGCTCGCTGAACGCGTTGCACAGCTCCTTGCCCTGCACGAACAGCTCGAATCGATCCACCAGCATCGGATCCCCTCCGGCCCGCGTCTGACGCCGCGCCAACGGCGAGACCTCCACCGGATGATCCATCACGAATACCGGCAGGCTCTTCCCTTCCTTCGTCACCCGCCCCTGGTCGTTGAACAGCCATGGCAGGTTCGGCTCCACCAGCAGCTCGTACAGCAGGAAAACCCGCTCCCCGTGACTGTCACACCCCTCCATCTGCTTGCGCGTCGCACTGTCCAGCTCCCGATCCGCCCGCGCACTCGCAAACGCCTTGTCCAGCGCCCCACCATCCCGAAGCGCCTGCGCCGTCACCCCGTGACGCGCCAGCTTCCCAAGATCTCCCCCCACGATCTCCTCGAGCGCCCTCTGCACCTCCGGCCTCAACCGGTACTCCAGCAGCTCATGGATGCTCTTGCGCACGAACGGCCGATCGAAACGGAACGTCCGCGTCCGCTCCCACTCCGCGTGCTCCTCCGGCATCGCACGACGCAGACTCTCGTCTACCGACCGAAGCATCTCCTCGGTCATGTCCATCAACGTCTCGTACGTCGCATACGCCCGGTAGTACTCGAGCATCGTGAACTCGGGGTTGTGCCGCGTCGAAATCCCTTCGTTGCGATAGCACCGCCCGATCTCGTAGACCCGCTCCAGCCCCCCCACCACCAGACGCTTCAAGTACAGCTCCGGTGCGACCCGCATGTACAGATCGAGATCCAACGCGTTGTGGTGCGTGATGAACGGCTTCGCCGCAGCCCCGCTCACCAACGTCCCCATCGTCGGCGTCTCCACCTCCAGGAACCCCAGCCCGTCCAGGTACTCGCGCAGCGCTCGCATCACCAACGCCCGCGCCCGGAACGTCGCCCGCGCCTCCTGCGTCGAAATCAGATCCAGATACCGCCGACGATACCGCACCTCGACGTCCGTCAGCCCGTGCCACTTCTCCGGCAACGGCAGGTACGCCTTCGTCAACAAACGAATCGTCCGAGCCTCGATCGACAGCTCGCCCGTCTTCGTCACCATCACCGGCCCCGACGCGGTCACGATGTCCCCCACGTCGAGGTCCTCGAGACGACCGTAGTCCTCTCCCAATGCGTCCTTGCGGAGAAATACCTGGATCTCGCTCGTGCGATCCCGCAGCCGCAGGAACCCCGCCTTGCCGAACGACCGCCACGCCACCACGCGCCCTGCGACCGCCACGCCCTCTCCCCAGGACGCCTCGCCCCGAAGCGCGACCACCTTCTCAGCGTCGTACTTCTGCGTCCCGTCCGCTCCCCGCGTCATCGCCGACGCGAAGTGCTCCCGAACCACTCCCACGTCGATCAACGACTTCGCGTCGACCTTTACCGGCATTTCCTGGAGCTCCCGCTCTCCTTCTTCACGGTTCAGCGAACCGGGGGCCTGGCTTCCCGCATCATCAACGACGTGCTCGTGCTCCAGAGCTCCGTCACGAACGTCGTGGGTTCCGC
>JAKLDZ010000651.1 GCA_022703255.1 Myxococcota bacterium
TCGCGCACTACGATGGCGACAAGTGGACCGAGATGGTCGAGGACGCCGGCACACGGCTCAACCAGCTTTGGGCTTCAGCGCCAGACGACATATATGCGGTGGGAGGGTTCAACAGCGATGCGCTGATCCTCCATTATGACGGGCACGCCTGGACTCCCGTTCTTGCGGACACGTCATGGGAACTCACGTCGATCTGGGGACGTTCCGCGAGTGACGTGTACGCCGCAGGCTGGGGCCGAGTCCTGCACTACGACGGCTCCTCGTGGACGCAAGTCGCATCTCCTCCCGAACGGCCAATTTTCGAGGGGCTGTTCGGAACCCAAGACGAAATCTGGCTCGCGGCGGATTCAGGCATCGTGCAACTCAAGAACGATCAGGTCTCCTTCGCGCTGCGCTGGCCTATGGAGTGGTCCGTGGAGGCGATGTCAGGGTGCCCAGGAGCTGAACCGTTCGCCGTCGGATTCGCCAGCCAGGGCGGCACGAAGAGCCTGATCCTTCGACGACAGGCGGGGGACTGGCAACCCATGTCCACCTCCGCAACCTCGTTTCTGAGTGGCGTCTGGTGCATAGCCCCCGATGACGTATATGCCGTCGGCGAGAACTCCACGGTTCTTCATTACGACGGTGCGGACTGGAACAGCGTCGCGCTCCCCACCTCGCCCGGCATGCTCGGCGGGGTGTGGGGCGCCGCAGCGGACGAGGTCTTCATCGTTGGCGAGGGCGGAGCGGTGTTGCGCGGGGCCGGCGACCAATGGGAAGCGCTGGACACGGGGACGGACGCCTGGCTGCGAGCCGTGTGGGGAACCGGGCCCGATGACGTGTTTGCGGCCGGAGATGGCGTGCTGCTCCACTACAACGGAACGGTCTGGACCAAGGAGGCTAGCGGACAGTTCCGGGGGGTGTGGGGCGCCGACAAGGACAACATCTTTGCCGCGAGCCAGTCGTCGGTCCTGAAACGAGAAGGAACTTCCTGGCTCCAGGTCCACACCCCTCCGTACTCCTCGCTTGGCTATCCGGAGTACCGGGCCATCTTCGGGTCGTCAGCGTCGGACTTCTTCGCGGTCGGCTCCTCGTCCACGATGACACACTTCAACGGCATGTCGTACGAGACAACGACGGACTTCCCCGTCGGTCTCAAATCCGTTTGGGCCGACGGGCCTGGCTTCGCGCTGGCTGCGGGCGGCCCCTTCATCATGCGCTACCGCTGCTTCCCCTGAACCTCCAGCGATCCTCTCGTCGCCAGCAAGACCATGGCTGTTCCAGTCGCGGCTTTCTTCTCCCTGCGTGTCAGAATTCGCCGGAGCAACGACTACCGCGCCGCGAACACGTTCCTCAGCGCCCATTGGCGCCACGCCGTGCGCGACACCAACGTGACCGAGGCCTTCGAAGGGAGGAAGCTCATCCGCAAGCTCCTCCAACTCCGCCGCACCGACAACCCCGCGCTGCGCGAGCAGGTCGCCCAGCTCGACGCCGACATCGCCCGACTCGACCGCGACATCGACGCCGCCGAGCGCGCGATGAACGCCTATGTGTATGACCTCTACGGGCTCACGGAGGAGGAGATCCGGCTGGTCGAGGCGGGTTGAGGGAGGCGACGGCACGTCCATCGACACACGACCTCCGAGCCCGTGGGGCTCAGGTCGCCGTCAGGACCGAGAGCGACGCATTCGCCGACGCAGAGAGCGTCGTGGTGATCGTCACCGAGCCCGACTGCGCTCCAGACACAGCTTCCTTCTTGAACACCTTGGTCTTGCTGTCGGAGACGCCCTTCGAATACTCCGTGTCGTCATTGCTGCAGGCGCTGTGGGGCAAGTACGTCTGCGCAAGCTTCTCGTCCACCGCGAGGGTCTCGCTCGCCTCGGCAGCCGACTTGAGCGCAGCCTCGGCCACCAGGGCCTGCTTGATCTTCGAGGGAACCGGAGCGCTGGCGATCTTGCTCGACCCCTCGATCACGAGGAGCGTCCGATCGGTCTGCTCCGTCACGCCCGTGTCTTCGTTGACCAACCGGCCCAGGAAGCGAATCCGACGCCAGCCGTCACCCGTCGCGAGGGTCGTCACCGTGAGCTCCGGCGGGTCGAGGATCGAGTCGTCTCCGGTGTTGTCGAGGTTCTGCTCGGTCGAGGAGGTCTCGTCGGCCGACGGCTCGGCCGATTCGTTGGAGTCGCTGGGCCCGCCGCAGGCGCAACCGGACATGCCAGCCAGGGCGACGAACGAGAGGGACGCGAGCGCGGACAGGGCGAAGCGAGCGGTCTTCATGACAATGGCGTTCCTTGTGCGGAGAGCGGGGCTCCGATTCGGTGACAGCCCGGTCCGGGCCGCGGGATGGCGTGTCCGCATCATCCCGGCTGTGGGGGGAGGCCGCGCCGTCGCCGAGGTTGCCGCGCTCTCGGGCGCGGCGGTTCGTCTCGGCCTGACCTGCCATTCGCGGTGAGGCGACGGTTCCTGACACGGGTCGGGGAAGGAAG
>JAKLDZ010000652.1 GCA_022703255.1 Myxococcota bacterium
GGCCCCGCCCCCGCTCGCTTCACCGCCATGTACAGCTCCCGAAACGTCTGCGCGTCCACCGTCCCCCCCTGCACCGCCAACCGCGCAGCCCGATCCGCATACTGCCCAGCCAACGCCCGCACCGTCGGATCCGTCTCCGTCCTGAGCAGGTCCGCCACCGCGTTCACCCGCGCCGCCCGATCGCGCGAGTTCATCAGCGCAAAGCTCTGGTCCAGCTCCTGATCGATCAGGAACTCCAACATGCCGCGCGCGCCGCCCAACACCTGCTCGAGCACCTCGACCCCCTTCGCGCGCACGAAGTCGTCCGGATCCTGCCCCCCAGGCAACACCGCCACCCGCGCGTCGAGCCCCACCTCCCGACACGGCTCCCGCGCCTTCTTCGCCGCCTCGATCCCCGCCCCATCCCCGTCGAACAACACCACCACCCGCGGCGTGAAACGCTTGAGCAGCTTCGCCTGCGACGTCGTGAACGCCGTCCCCAACGGCGCCACCACGTTCCGCATCCCCCGCGCATGCAGCGCCACCACGTCGAAGTTCCCCTCGACCAGCACCGCCCGCTCCTGCTGACGGATCGCCTGCCTCGCCTGGAACAGCCCGAATACCACGTCCCCCTTGCGGTAGATCGGCGACTCCGGCGAGTTGATGTACTTGCCCGTCTCCTTGTCCACCACCCCCGTCTCCGGATCCGGCAACACCCGCCCGCTGAATGCCACCACCCGCCCCTGCACGTCGATCACAGCGAACATCAGACGGTTGCGGAATCGGTCGTAGTGCCCCGTGCCCGACTTGCGCGGCACGATCAGCCCCGCACGCTCCGCCGCCACCGGCGATACCCCCTGCTGCTGCAGGTGCCGCGTCAGCCCGTCCCATCCCGATGGCGCATACCCCAAACGGAACGACTGCAGCGCGTCCGCGATCGCGTCCGTCGGGCTGCTCGCGCGCAGCCCACGTCGCGCGATCTCCTCGCGCGCCACACGCGCATGCGGATGCTCCCGGAGCTGCCGCTCATAGAACGCCGCTGCGATGGATGCCGCGTCGTACAGATCCTGGTTCGCCTGGCCCGGCGTCGGTCGGTGCGCCGACGCGTCGTCTTCCTCGATCTCGATCCCCAACCGGTCGGCGAGCAGCCGCACCGCATCCGCGAACGCCAGCCCCTCGGTCTTCATCACGAAGCCGATCGCGTCGCCCTTCTCATGACACCCGAAGCAGTAGAAGAACCCGCGCTCCGCGTTCACGTGGAAGCTGGGGGTCTTCTCCTTGTGGAACGGGCAGAGCCCCACGAGGGAACGGCCGCGCCGCACGAGCTTCACCGTCTCGCCCACCACCGCCGCAATGTCGGCGTGGTCTCTCACCTTCGCTATGGTGTCCGCCGAGATCATTGCTGCCGACGA
The DNA here is from genome assembly GCA_022703255.1 of Myxococcota bacterium. Taxonomy (GTDB): domain Bacteria; phylum Myxococcota_A; class Polyangia; order Polyangiales; family Polyangiaceae; genus JACRCQ01. The sequence goes on from JAKLDZ010000652.1 coordinate 1,392, forward strand.
CGAGCCTCCCGAACCTTACCGTCGCCGCGCGGCTTGTCCAACGAACCCGCCCCGCTTCCCCTCATCCCGATGCTCTTCCCCCGCGGGCCGATCCAACCGCTCGTGGCTCGGATCGCCCCACTGTCTTGCTCCGCTCTTCCCCTGGAACGAGCCCGCGGGCACGCGGCCCCCACCGCATGCCCGCTCCCGCTCGCAACGCCAGGGATCAGTCCGCCAGACGCTCGAGGTCTTCCTCGGAGACGTCGAAGTCGGAGTAGACGTTCTGCGTGTCGTCGTGATCGTCGAGCGCCTCGGCGAGGTTCATCGCAACCTCGGCGTCGCGCCCCGTCAACGTCTTGCGGGTCTTGGGAACCATCTGCAAGCCGCTCGACTTGACCGGCACCTTCGCTGCCTCCAGCGCCTTGAGCACCGCGTCCAGCGCCTCGGGCGGCGTCGTGATCGTCCACTCGTCGCCGTCGTCGGTGTAGTCGTCCGCGCCCGCACCCACCGCGCAGTCCATCAGCTGATCCTCGTTCGAAGCGCTCTTCTCGAGGCTGATGACCCCCTTGCGATCGAATGCCCAGCCGGCGGAAGTGCCCATCGCGCCGTTGTGCTTCTCGAAGATCTTGCGGAACTCCGCGATCGTCCGGTTGCGGTTGTCCGTCATCGTCTCGACGATGAACAGCGTGCCGCCGGGACCGGTCCCCTCGTAGGTGATCTCTTCGTAGCTCACCCCTTCGAGCTCGCCGGTGCCGCGCTTGATCGCCCGCGTGATCGTGTCGGCCGGCATCGACTGACCCTTGGCGTCGGCGATTGCCTTGCGCAACCGCGGATTGCCTCCGGCGTCTCCGCCGCCCATCTTCGCGGCGACCGTTATTTCTCGGATCAATTTGGTGAAGAGCCGGCCGCGCTTGGCGTCAGCCGCGCCCTTCTTGTGCTTAATGGTTGCCCATTTACTATGACCGCTCATCGTCTACCTTTCAGCCGCACCCGCAGTACGGCGTCGTTACTCTACACTGTGCGTGTCGCAGGCGCGGTGTGTTCCGCTCCCACGGCGCCTTCGCCTGCGGGCATCATCTGCCCCAACAGG
>JAKLDZ010000653.1 GCA_022703255.1 Myxococcota bacterium
TCGAATCGAAGGTCAGGCTGGCCTCCGCGCCCAGGGCGAGACCGCCAATCGGCGCGTAGGCCGTCGGGTGCTCGTCGTCGACGTAGATGTAGCTCCAACCATAGGGCTGTCCGTCGATCGACAGGTTCACCTGCTTGCGGTCGAGGGCGCGCCGGTCGATTCCGCTCGGGAGCCGGATGGCGACCTCGGCCTGCCAGGTGCGCTCTTCGACCCAGTAGTAGCTCGAGGCGTCGTTGAAGTGGACGATGAGGCGCTTTCCTGGCGGCAGGGCGATGTCGTGGCCCGACGGGTCGGCGAGCTGGTCGCCTTCGTCGTCGCCGAAGTTCACGCTCCAGTCGCCGTAGACGTCGAACTTGAAGCGTTCGGAGTCGGTGGGGCCGGAGGCGAGCTCGAGGCTCCAATCGTGGTCGCCGACGAGGCTCATGGGGGAGGCGGCCCAGTCGTTGGGCGTGCCGCGAACGAACACGGTGGGGTAGGTGGACTCGAAGGGGCTGTCGGTGGTGGCCGCGGAGGTGACCCCGGCACCGGACTGGTCGGTGCCGTCGAAGGGGGAGGCGAAGGAGCCACAGGCCGAGAGGGCAGCGGTCAGAGCGAAGGGAGTGAGGAAGGAAGCGAAGCGGGGCATGGGGTACCTCAGGAGTGAGTGACGCCCAAATACATTGTGGGAAGGTGTGTGTCAAGCGGCGGGATGGGGGGAAAGAGAGGGGGGGGGCGTGATCGGCGAGACCGCGGTGATCGCCGGGGGACCGATCCATCCGCTCCGTCTCGCGCCGGGAAATCCTGCCTCCGAAGTTGAGCATCGCCCCTGTCTCGGCTAGGTTCCTGATCCAAAGCGGCAAGACGGATCGGGTTGACCCGTGACCGAGCACTTCATTCGCTGCCAGAAATGCGGCCTGCCTCACGACCGTTCCGCGACGGTCTGCGAGAACTGCCGCAGCCCGATCACGCCGCCCCACACGGCGCGCCCGCCGGCGTCCAAGCAGTCTCCGACCTCCGCGCCGGGGCGCCCGGACGCTCGCAAGGTCGGGTTCCTGATCGACGGCAAGTACCGTCTGAAGGCGAAGCTCGGTTCCGGGGCGATGGCGACGGTGTTCGAAGCGGAGCACGTCGCGTTGGGGCGGGGGGTGGCGATCAAGATGCTCCACGAGAGCTCGCTTCGGAGCCGTGGGGCGGTGCTGCGGTTCATTCGCGAGGCGAGGCTGGCGAGCTCGATCGGGCACCCGAACATCTGCGAGGTCTACGACATCGGAGATCTTCCGGACGGCAGCCCGTACATGGTGATGGAGCTGTTGCGGGGGCGATCGTTGGCGGAGCGGATCGCAGCGCAGGGGCGATTGCCCGCGCCGGATGCGATCCAGGTGGTCACCGAGGTCCTGGCGGCGCTGCAGGCTGCGCACGGCGCCGGCGTGATCCATCGCGACATCAAGCCGGAGAACATCTACCTGGCGCGTCGCAACACCGGTCCCTGCATGGTCAAGCTCCTCGACTTCGGGATCCTGAAGCCGAGTCAGGATCGAAGCTCGCTCACGCGCGCGGGCACGGTGATGGGCACGCCGTTCTACATGGCGCCGGAGCAGGCACGGGGCGACAAGATCGACATGAGGGTCGATCTGTGGGCGGTGGGAGCCGTGCTCTACGAAGCCCTGACGGGGCGTCGCCCGTTCCAGGGCAGCAGCTACTTCGAGCTGATGCAGTCGATCCTGCTGCGACCGGCACGCAACCCGCTCGAGCTTCGAAGCGATCTTCCGCCCGGGTTCCTGCCGATTCTGGATCGAGCGTTGGAGAAGGAGCCCGGCGCGCGTTATCCCGACGCGCAGACGTTCCTTCGCGATCTGGAGGCATTGCGGCGACACGCGGGGTTGTGGGATGGCCAGGTCGACGTATTGCCGCCGGGGATGTCGGTGCCAGCGCCGGCACCCCCACCGGTGGAAGAGGACTACGAGCCGGAGTCGGCGCACATCACCGTGGACATCGAGTACGGCAGTGGGACGCAGGCGGCGGCGCCTGCGCCGGCGCGTCAGGACCTGCCGGTGTTCAACCAGGGGGATGACGACGACAACGCGCAGACGATCGTGGAGCCGCGCGACTCGTTCCGGTGAGGCTCACTTGTACTTGAAGGCGCTTCCCCCGATGAACTCGCGGAGGATGGAGATCTGCGGCACCGCCTCGTCGAACATCGGCACGAAGTACTGCACGAACTTCAGCAGCCGGTAGGCGTCGACGAACGACGGGTGATCCTGGGGCACCTCGAGCAGGAAGCGTTCGGCGTAGAGGCGGAGCACGGCCTGCTCGTAGACCATCGACGAGTTGAACATCACGTCGGCCATCTCCTGGAAGATGGCGGCGAGCTGGAGGTTGGCTTCCGACATGGATGAAGCATATCGGCCCAACCGCCCGGTGGCCAAAGGCGCCCGCCGATCGCTTCGGGGCCGCGGGGGATGTG
>JAKLDZ010000654.1 GCA_022703255.1 Myxococcota bacterium
ACTGCGGACGACGTGCTGATTCGCACCACGACGGAGGCCACGGAGTGGGAGGGTATGCTGTCGGGTGGCGCGAGCGATCCCGGCGGTCCCACGGCTGCCTCGACGGTTCACTCGGACTGGTACCTGGGCGGGCCGCGGGTTGTGCTGGGGGACTTCGAGGGATTGTATGAACAGCCGACACCGTTGACATCATCTGCAGCGGCCAACCTGACGGCGTACTCCAACCAGTCCTATGTCGATGCGCTTGTGCTGTTCTCGGCCGGCACCTACCTGTATCCGGGAACCCGTAATGGTTTCTCTGGACGGACCTACGAGTCCGGGCTCCACCTTGCCCCCCATCCGGCCTGGGCCGCGAACGTCTGGGGGGACTCCCATGACGAGCTGATCGTGCGGGGGACCGCTGGACTCGAGGTGTTCAAGGGCGTCCCAAGTGGTTTCTCCATGTCGGCTGTCGACCGCATCTTCCACCGGCCCGAGCTGATCCTCAACTCCACCTTGGAACTCGCAATCGGGAATTTCTCTGGGGATTACATGGCCGACTTCATCACTGTCGCCAGTGCTGCAAGCGGTTACAACGGAAGCTACCTCTGGTGCGGATCATGGAGCGCAGGACCGGTCCGAGGTCCCTTCGACTGGTCGCGCAGCGACCTTGTCCCCGGCTACACCCGCTACGCCGTTGCCGACCTGGTGCGGGGCTCGTTCGACGACCTGATGATATCCACAAGTTCGGGCTCTTTCCTGTATGCAGGGAAGCCGAGGTCCTCGCAGGCGCCGTTCTTTCAGGCGACATTCTCCCCGGGTGCGTGGGCGAGCTATGCTGCGGAGTTCACTCTCGCCAACGCGGCGTGGTTCGGCAGGTGACGACTCGCCAAGGAGCACGAGGATGAAGACCAGCAGGATCCGCCCCGAACGGCGACTTACTTCCGCGACGATTGCCGCTCTGGCGGCGCTCTCCGCCTCCTGCGAGGATGACGTCGCGCCCAACAAGGTCTGCGCCGCCGAGGTTCGCGTCGGTGGCGATCACTCCTGTGTCCGGTCCTCGGAGGGCGAGGTGTGGTGTTGGGGAGGCAACGAGTACGGTCAGCTCGGCACGACGGAGATCGAGCCGGCGGTTCCACGACCGCTGGCGGTCGAGCATCTGCCGGGCCGAGCCGTGCTCCTTGCATTGAGCCCTGGAAACAGCTGCGCGAAGCTCCACGACGGCTCGGTCTGGTGTTGGGGGGACAACACGAGCCTGCAGCTCGGTCATCCGAGCGCGGGGATCATGTCCGCGACGCCGGTGCAGGTGCTTGGCCTGCCCGGGGTGCCGGTGAGCCTGGCGCTCGGCTTCTCCTGGGATCGGAAGATCAACTCGGAGTCTCCGGTCACGCCGCAGTCTTTCGCGTGCGCTGTGCTCGGCGATGGGAGCGTGTGGTGCTGGGGCGCCAACCGTCGAGCACAACTCGGGCATGGTCAGTACCACGGCGAGCCGGTGGGCGAGCCGACCCGCGTGGTGGGGCTCCCCCCCGATGTCGTGCAGGTTGCGGCCGGAGGCTTGCACGCTTGCGCACGCACCGGTTCCGGCAGGGTGTGGTGTTGGGGGGACAACCTGGACGGGCAGATCGGGGATGGGACGACCTCCGAAGTGCGGGGACCCACACAGGTCCCGCTCGACGGGGTGGCGGGCGTGTCGGCGAACTCAGACTCGACTTGCGTGGTTCGCGGCGACGGCTCGGCATGGTGCTGGGGCATGATCTTCGCCGGGACATGCGAGGTCGAGAGCCCAGGGAGGATCCGACAGACCCTTCCAGCGCGCGTCGATGGGGTGGAGTCCGCCATATCAGTCCAGGAGACCTGCGCGCTTCTGGCCGATGGTTCGGTCGAGTGCTGGGGCATCAACAGCGCCGGACAGTTCGGCGCCGGCTTCGTGAGCGGGCAGACCGACGGATACGGGAGTCCCTGCCCTCATCACGTGCAGCTTTCGGAGCCTGCAGGTCAGCTGTCGGCCGGAGGGGCGAGTCGATGCGTATCCTCAGCCTCCGACCAGCTCTGGTGCTGGGGCAACAATCGCCAGGGGCAACTCGGCGATGGCACCCTGGATCTCAGCAAGCCGACCCTGGCCGTCCCGAGGCCGGTGAGGACGCTTGCGTGGTGCGATCACGCAGCGCGGTGAGCCCCGTTCCCTCAGTGTTTCCGCCTCCGCGAACGCCGCGGCACTCGGCATCGCGCTGCCTCCCTCCCGTGGAAGCGAAGGCAAGCTCGACCGCTGCGTCCCAGGGACAGCGTGCAACTCGCGCAAACGCCGCCGTCCCCCTCGACACCGCCAGCAGCAGCATCGTCGCCTGGCACACCGGGCATTGCGGCACGTTGCGACGGGGACGCGACGGCCATGCTGTCGCATGGCTGTCTGGCGATGCCGGTGGCATCGCCTGCTCGGCTTTGCCGGTGGCAAAGCCC
>JAKLDZ010000655.1 GCA_022703255.1 Myxococcota bacterium
CGGGTGGGGGTTGCGTGCGATGCGCCGCGTCAGTGCGGCGCGCTCAGAAGATGAAGTCGGTGGTCAGGAACGATGACATCCGCCCCGACACGATGTCGCCCATCAGCTTCTTGTCCGCCTCGGTCGAGGCGATGGCCACGACGTTCCGGATCGAGAAGCATCGCAGAGCGTCGGACACCGAGAGCGTCCCTTCCGCCGAGTCCTTCCTGCCCGTGAAGGGGAACGTGTCCGGGCCGCGACGGCACTGGGCATTGAGGTTGACGCGACACACCTGGTTGGCGAGTGCGTCGACGAGGAACGCAACCTTCTTCGGATCGCGTCCGAAGATGGACACCTGCTGGCCGTAGGGGCTGGAGCGCATGAACGCGTCGATCTCCGACTCGTCCTGGTAGGTGGCCACGGGGACCACGGGACCGAACTGCTCGACGCTGTAGAGCTGCATGTCGGGGCGGATCGGGAAGACGACGGGAGGACGGTAGAAGGTGCCGTTCGCGACGCCGCCGCGATTGACGATCCGAGCGCCCTTGTCCAGGGCGTCCTGCACGAGCTTGTGGAGATGCTCGGGCTTCCCCTCCTCGGGCAGCGGCGTGAGCTGCACCCCGGACTCCCAGGGCATTCCGGCCTTGAGCGCGTCGACCGCCGCCCCGAGCTTCGCCACGAACGCCTCCGCCACCGATGCGTGCACCAGAAACAGCTTGAGTCCCGTGCATCGCTGCCCGTTGTAGGAAAGCGCTCCGGACACCCCCTCCTTCACCGCGACGTCGAGATCCGCGTCGGGCAACACCACCGCCGGGTTCTTCGCCTCCAACCCGAGAATGCAACGGAGTCGATTGGGCTTCGGATGCTGCTTCTGCAGCACGTTCGCCACACGACTCGTCCCGATGAACGCCAGCACGTCGACGTCGCCCGAGCTCATGATCGGCCCGACCACCGTCGCGCCGTCTCCCTGGATCACGTTGACCACGCCCGGAGGGAACGCCTCCTTCATCGCCTCGAGCAGAGGCAGGTGCAGCAGCGCGCCGTACTTCGGCAGCTTCGACACCACCGTGTTCCCCATGATCAACGCCGGTATCAGCGTCGTGTAGGTCTCGTTCAGCGGGTAGTTGAACGGCCCCATGCAGAGCACCACGCCGAGGGGGGAACGACGAATCTGCCCGATGAAGCCCTGCTCCATCACGAAGCGGCTGCAGTCGCGATCGAGCTGCTTCACCGCTTCCACCGTGTCCCGCACGTACTGCACCGTGCGATCGAACTCGCTCTCCGCGTCCTTGCGCGACTTGCCAATCTCCCACATCAACAGACGCACCACGTCCTCGCGCACCTTCGGCATCAGCTCCGCGAATCGCTCCACACATCCGATCCGCCGCGCTACCCGCATCCGAGGCCACTCCCCCCGTCCGCTGTCCCACGCCTTGCGCGCTGCCGCCAACGCCTCGAGCGCCTCGGCCGCCGTCAGCATCGGCGTCTCCCCCAGCGCCACCCGCTCCAGGGATCCGTCGGCCTTCCGAACGCAGATCGGCGACAGCACCGTCCTGCCTTGCGAGCACGTGCGGATCTCTCCGTTGACCAGATACTGGCGCGCCCAACGGCTCGCGTCCACCTTCGCAGCTTCGGGAATCTGTTCCGAGGTCGGGAAAACGACGTTGCTATCCATCGTGTCGGTCCTTTGTGAGGTCGCCCCTACGGCAGCGCGGAGGCGGAGGATACCCCAACTGCGGCCTCGGGCGCACCCAGCGACAGGAGCGCCCGCAGACGTACCGGCAAGCTCCGTGGTTGCCGGTCGATCCGCGATGCTCCCGCACTCCGGGGCGCCGGCCTATTGCCGCCTGCGACGCAGCGCAGCGCCGATGGCAAGCGCAACGACGGAGAGCCACGCCGCCGCACGCGGCGAGGTGTTCGCGTCGCCCACGCTGCACCCGCCGGACGATCCCGCCACCGGCGGTTCCTCCGCCAGCCCCTCGAGATGCTCGGGGCCTCCCGCGCGCACGCTCATGACGACGTCGGGCACAGGGCAGCGCAGCGGGCTGTCGGGCGGCACGCTCAACACGAAGGTGTCCCCGACCGTGCCCGTGGCGTCGCCCGGCATGTGCACGCGCCACTGGAAGTTCGCCGTCTCTCCAGGCAGGACGTTGTTCGTGAGCACCGCCGCCACGTTCCACGCGTCCCACGTCTCCTCGTCGTAGAACGGGCTCAGCTCGCCCTGCAACGCGGACTGCGTGGTGAGCCACACCTCGCCGCGCTTCCAAACCGAGGTGCCTCGATTGACGAAGCTTGCCCACGCGATACCCGCGCCATCCGGCGCCAGGTTCCGCAGCAGCGGATGCGGGTTCAGCACCTCCAGCATCCAGTGAGCATAGGGCGTCCAGTCGGTCGCCAGGTGCAGTTGGCCACCCGCCTTGAGCCGCGAGACCGCAAGATCGGCGAA
>JAKLDZ010000656.1 GCA_022703255.1 Myxococcota bacterium
GGGATCTGGAGGCTCCTCCGGAGCTCGAAGAGCTTCGCAAGAAGGTCGCCGGGTTGGAGAAGCAGCGCGACGAGGTCGTGGCCCAGCAGGTGGCGTTGGAGAAGGAGCGCGACGCGCTGACGGCCTCCAACAAGGAGCTGCAGACCAAGCTCGAGAAGGGGAGGCCCTCGCTGCCGGCGAAGGAAGAGCTCGAGCGCGACGCGAGGCAGAACCGCGAGGAGACCGAGCGGCTGCAGCAGGAGCTTCAGAAGCAGGACGCGCGGATCAAGGAGCTGCAGTCCTCGGTCGACAAGGCGGCGATCGCCAAGGAGCTTGCCGAGCAGGAGCGCGACGAGGCGCGCGAGCGCAAGGAGGCCGCGGACCGGCTCATCGAGGCGGTGAGGCTGCGTTCCGACGGGCTCAAGCAGCAGCTCAAGGAAGTCCAGGCGGAGCTCGAGGCGCTCAAGAAGTCGTAGCGTCCCGCCGGAGGTTGCATCGGTCGGATCGCCCTCCTAGGATGCGCGCGCATGAGCAAGATGCTCCGGAACGCGTTGGACTTCGTGCGCGCCCGGACCTTGCGACTCGGCCGATCGGCTGACGCGGCGTGCGGCGACCGTCGCTCCGACATGCTGCTCGGCGTGCTGGTGCTCGCGCTGCTCAGCTACTCCTGGATGTTCTCCGAGATCTCGGTGCCCAACGAGCGATCGCGCGTTTACCTCGCGGTGGCGATGGTCGATCACGGCACGTTGTCGATCGACGAGCCGGTGCGCCGCTACGGCGAGATCTACGATCGTGCGCGACGGGACGGGCGCTACTACACGGACAAGGCGCCGGGCTCGAGCCTGCTCGCGGCGGTTCCCTATTGGGTCGCGCGACGCTTCACCGAGCCTTCGGACTGGCGCATCCACGAGCTGGTCAACCTGATGCGCACGTGGGTCATGCTGCCCGTGTCGTTGATCGGCTTCCTGTGGTTGCGCAGATTCCTGCGGCGCTTGCGGCTTGGACCGCCCGCGATCGATGTCGCATCGTTGGGGTGGATCCTGGGGACCTCGGCGTTCCACTACGGCTCGGCGTTCTACGGGCACCAGCTCGTGGCGGTGTGTCTGCTCGGTGCGCTCGCACTGGCCCACGACGCGGAGCGTGCGCAGGAGGAGAGCGGTCGCGGTCGCGCGGTGCATCTGTCGATGCTCGGGGCCGGGATGCTCGCCGGCTTCGCGGGGCTCACGGAGTACCAGGCCGGGATCCCTGCAGCGATGCTGGCGCTGTACGTGGTGGCCGGTCCGGTGCGCAAGCGCCCGCTCGCGCTCGTGACGTTCATCTCCGGGGCGTTGCCCTTCGCGCTGCTGCTGTTCGGCTACAACACGCTGGCGTTCGGCGGCCCGCTGAAGCTGTCGTACCAGTTCCTGATCGATCCGAGCCTGCGGGAGCTGCACGGACAGGGGATCGGCGGCGTGGCCGCTCCCCACTGGGACTACGCAGTTGGCGGCCTCTTCAGCCTGCACCGCGGGTTCTTCGCGACCTCGCCGCTGCTGCTCCTGGCGCTTCCGGGGCTCGCCGTGTTGTGGCGTCGCGGGGCACGCAGGCTCAGCGTGCTCGTCGGCGCGGCGCTGATCTACTTCCTGCTGTTCATCTCGAGCACGAAGATCTGGTACGCGGGCTGGGGCTTCGGGCCGCGTCTGCTCGTCCCGGTCATGGCGTGGACCGCGGTCCCGGTGGCTGCGTGCATCGACGCGATGGAGCGATGGCCGATCGCTTCGGGCTTCGCGCGGGGATTGGCGTTGTTCGGAATCCTCATCCATCAGGCGGTTCACGCGGTGTTCCCGGAGCTGCCCGAGGGGGCGACAAATCCACTGATCGATGCGGTGATCCCAGCGCTGCGCGGCGATCACGTCTCTCCGAATCTCGTGTCGCGAGCGTTCGGCGTGCAGGGGCCGAAGAGCTTGTTGCCGCTGGCCGTGCTCGTGCTGATCGCTGCCTGCGCGGTGGTGCTGCGCGGCGGACGCGAGACGCGTCGTGCGCAGCGCGCCTGGTGGGCGGGCGCGGCGATCGCGACGGCGCTGCTGTGCGCGGTGCCGTCGATGAGCGCGAAGCCCGGATGGGCGGCTCACGAGGTGAAGAGGTTCACGCAGTGGATGGCGCAGCTCGAGGCGACGGAGGAGAGGCTGCGCAGGCCGTAGCGGCCCGGAGGGATTCCGTCGAGCCAGCGGTTGCACGGCCCGTGCGCGACGGCGGGGTGTTCGTGCCGCTGCCGGGCTTCGTTCAGAACTCGAAGCGCCAGGCAGCCGGGCGTGCGCCGAGGGCGGGTGCCGAGGTTCTGTTCATCGAGGTTGATCAGCCGGTCGTCGTCCTCGTCTTCCTTGCCGTCCTTGGCACCTGTGGAATCGCTATTGGCCTGGAACGGGTTCAGCCCCGTGCGGAACTCGTTGAGGTTGACCAAGCCGT
>JAKLDZ010000657.1 GCA_022703255.1 Myxococcota bacterium
CTCGTTGACGGCGACGGCGACCTGGACCGGGACGGCGCGTGATCCCGTTTCGGGAGCCGCCGTCGGGAGCAGGGCCTGGCGGGTTGCTGGCAGCGGGGGGTGGTGTTCGGAGATCGATACTTCGGACACCGCTGTCGCAATGTTCCGCCACTCGAGGCCCCTCGAGCAGATGTTGCACCGCGAGGCGGTGCGGCTTGGGATTCCAGGGGATGACGCGGAGTTCCGAGCCGTGGGCAAGGGAAAGGTGCTCGGGGGGCGCCTGCCCGTACACCGACGTGGTTCTCGAGTTGATTCCCACGCCGATCCTGCGTAACGGAGGAGGCCGATGAGCCTGCGCGCGACGCATCCCGCCTTGTCCCTGACCCGGATGCGGGCGCGGTGCGGCCCGCTTGCGCTGCTCGTGATGGCCGCGATGCTGCTGTCGCTGGCGCCGCGCCGCGCACGGGCCGCGGAGCCGGAGCCCGAAGAGCGGGAGCCCGCGACGGCGCCTCTCGCGCCGGCGGTTGCGGAACCACCGGGCGTCGAGCGAAGCGAACCCGCCGTGAGGCCGCAGCTCGTGGAGCCCTCGCGCCGCACCGTTGCGCAACCGCCCGAGACCACCGAACCCGGCGAACCCGAGGCGAGGAAGCTGGCTGCGCAGGCGGCCGGGGTCCTGGGCAACTCGAAGGTGATGTCGCTGCCCACCGGCGAGAACAAGACCGGCGTCAGCTCCAAGGCGATCTCGACCCCGAGCGGCCCCGGCACCCTTCAGGGCATGGGCGAGAGCTTCAGCGCCCAGCCCTCGACGGGAATCGCAACGTTCAGCGTGCCCTTCGCGCTGCCGAAGGCGCGGGGCGCTGCACAACCCTCGCTGTCGCTCGGGTACGGCTCGAGCTCGGGAAGCGGTGTTGCCGGGGTCGGCTGGGATGTTTCGGTTCCCTCCATATCGAGACAGACCGACCGCGGGCTGCCCGCCTATCAGGACCAGGATGCGTGGCACCCGAACCAGGACCGGTTCGTCTACAATGGAGGCCAGGAGCTCGTCCCGATCGCGACGCCCATCGAGGGGGAAGAGCTCCCGTCGTGGGCCCACGGCTGGCAGTACTTCCGTCCGCGCGTGGAAGGGAGCTATCTGCGCTTCTTCTGGAATCGCAGCCTGCAGTCGTGGCGTGTGCAGGACAAGTCCGGCGTGGTGCTGGAGCTGGGAGGGGAGTCCAACGCCCTGGAGACCGAGCCGGGAAATCCCTCGCGGGTGTTCCGTTGGAATCTGCGCCGCCAGCTCGACGCGTTCGGCAATGAAGTGCGGTATTCGTACCTGCACGACGGCGGGACCGCCTACCTGCAGGACATCCATGACACCTCGCCGGCCGCGGGGGATACGGGCCTGACCCAGTGGGCGCATCACACCCGGCTCGTCTACGAGACGCGGCTCGATCCGTCCACCAGCTTCAATCGCGGTTGGAAGGTGTCGCGGTCATTGCGGCTCGCGCGCGTCGACGTGACCTCGGTGGCGTCCGCGGGGACGGGACGCGAGCTGCTGCGCCGCTATCACCTCGGCTACGACGACGCCTACCACGTCTCGCTGCTCGCATCGGTGCAGGTCGAGGGCAGGTGCGAGGGGCAGTCGATCCCGGAGCAGTCCGACGGCACGCTCCCCGGCTCGGCATGTCCGAGGCTTCCGGCGATGCGCTTTGGCTACTCGCATGTCGGGCAGCCGACTCCCGACGGCTGGGAGCCCATCGATTCGACCGTGCGATCGATGCAGGGGAGTCCCAAGCATTCGGTCGACGAGGACTCGACGGATCTGTACGACGTGAACAGCGACGGGCTTCCGGACATCGTGGCGATGATGCCCGGCAGCTACGGGGGCAGGCACGGCCTGTGGCTCAACTCCGCGGCGGGCGAGGCGGATCGGTTCGGGCCGCAGACCTCCCTCGGTGTGCAGGGAGTGCTCGGTGGCACCGAGTCGGTGCTCACCAAGCACAACCCCAACGTTGCCGCGCTCGACCTCGACGGCGACGCCACGATCGAGCTGGTGCACATGCCGAAGGCGAAGAGCTACGGAGTCTACACGCCGAGGCTCATCGGGAGCAGTTGGTGGTGGGTCGGAAGAGCGGTGACGACGGCCGACAAGCTCGACGCCCGGATCGACTTCGGAGCGGACGCGGCGGAGCTGCGCGTGTTCGACGTGAATGGCGATGGCCTGGTGGATGTCGTCAAGACGGGCGGCACCTCGATGCAGGTGTGGTTCGCGCTGGGGCGGTATCCGGGCGGGGACGGGCTGTTCGGCAGCGCGCAGTGGACCGGGGCCGATACGGCCGCTCTGAGCATGAATCCGGTGCTGCGGTGCGTGCCCTGGTCGGCAACGCCGGTACGATTCTCGGACGAGGACACGCGGCTCGCGGACATGAACGGCGACGGGCTGACGGACATCGTTCGC
>JAKLDZ010000658.1 GCA_022703255.1 Myxococcota bacterium
GTTCGGAATGATCTGGCTCGCCGAACGCGTTGCCCAGCCCTGAGCTCACGCACGCCGATCGCGTTGCGTTGCGCGGTCCTGCGCGCCCTGCCCACGCCCCCGAACGCGTCCCCCATCGACTTCGCACCTGCCGCCGCATCGCTCCACAGCGATGACGGCGAGGGTCACGAGACGCCGTTGCGTCCCATGCCGCCCACCGTGTCGCCCGGCTCGGTGGGACGCTCGCCGGACTCGCTGGCCCAGCCGTCCTGACTCTCCACGGCCGACGCGATGATGTGGGCCACGCGATCGTTGGCGTCGCGGATCGGCGTGAGGTGGACCAGCCAAGGGGAGCCACCGATGGTGACGATGTCCGCGACCTCGCTGCCCGACACCGCGGTGTAGATCAGCGGCTCGATCCGCGTGCGCACGTCGGAGTCGAGCACCTCGGGGAGACGGCGTCCCACCAGGGTCCTGGGCTCGATGGCCATGCTCTCGAAGGCCGGTCCGTCGCACACGACCAGCCGCAGATCGCGATCGAGCAGCGCAACGGCCCCCTTGGGGAAGTGCCGCGCCAGCGTGCGATACGCCTCCACCGATCGCTGCAGATCCTCCTGCGCCTTGATCACGTCGGTCACGTCGCGCAGCGATCCGCGCACGCCCATCGACTTGCCGTTCTCGTCGTGCACCGGCTGCCACGACATCGACACCCAGCGCGTGCCGCCGTCACGGCGCACGATGCGGAACGACTGGTGGTGTCCCGTGGAGCCGCTCAAGGCCTGGGTGAGCAGATCGAGCGACCGCTTGCGATCGGCAGGAAACGTGATGCTGCTCAAGGAGACGCGGCCCTGCATGAACTCGTCGGGGGTGTATCCAGAGACGCGCTGGCAGGCTGGGCTGACGTAGAGGAAGTGGCCGGCGGGATGGAGCCAGTACTCCCAGTCCACGGTGAACTCGGCGATGGTGCGCCAGCGGAACTCGGTGTCCCGGAGCTTGCGCTCCGCCGCTCGCTGCGCGGTGATGTCGCGTCCCTCCGCGACCAGCGCGGCGATGCGCCCGGCGGGATCGCGCACGGGGCGGATCTCGAACTCCAGCACGATCCGCTGCGTGGGGCTGAGCTGCGTCTCGATGTCGATCACGGGCTTGCCGCCGCGCACCGCATCACCCAGGGCCGCGTCGATCTGATTGGAGATCCCTTGGACGTGCGTCCACCAGGGCGCGCTCGCGAAAGGCCGCCCGACGAAGCGCTCGCTGCGCTCGCTGCTGCGCCGAAGCACCTCCCCGTTCACGTAGAGGATCGTCCCGTCCAACGACAGCACGGCCACCAGCGCCTTCATGTCGTCGAGGATCGCTTCCGCGGAGACTGGCGAAGATTCCACGATGCTGTTCACCACACCACGTCCTGGTACTCGGCGACCCCGGGGGCGTCGACGATGGTTGCCGCGCGCGCCCCAGGGACCTCCAGGGTTCCGGAGAACGTGCCGGCAGGCTGCAGGAAGTCGGACCGCATGGGACCGATCGAGAGCCGCGCCGCATGTACCGCATCCGCGCGAAAGCGCAACCGCACCGTGCCGTCTTCCGATTCCATCGTCCAGGGCGCCAGGGGACGCTCCCGCTCGAACGCGAACTTCACCGGTGAAAGCTGCGCGACTTGCCCGTCCAACCACCCGGCGCACTCCCGCCCACCGTTGAACCCCTCCACCAGGTTGAACGCCACCGGACGGCCGTCGGTGCTCTGCCCCATGCAGAACGCCCACCGCCACCGCGTGCGTCGCGCCAGCATCCCCTGGGTGTAGTCGAACCCACACAGGGCCCCCTCCAAGCGGGTGAACCGCTCCCCGACGAGCAGATGCCCCCGGACCGGCATCAACGCGCGCTTCTCCGTGAGGTGAAGCCCCCCGTCGGGCACCTGCCCGATCGTCGCGATCGCCCCCGGCGCCCCGTCGCGGTCGAAGCTCGCACACACCGTCAGCTCGTGCGCCCGCGCCTCCAGCCGCCAGCTCGACGATCCGCGCTCGCGACGCAGATCGATCGCACACCGAAGCGATCGAAAGCGGACCTCGCACCCCTCCTCGCACCCGTCGGACACGCTGCACCCGCCCGGAACCCCGACGTAGCTCCGGTCCATCAGCATCGCGCGCGTGCGTCGATCCAACACGTACACGAACGCCGTCGCCCCCCAGCCCAGGTGCACCACCGCAAGCGCCAACAGGTACTGCTCGGTGACGAGGGTGAGCCACACCCAACGCTTGTGGCGGGTCGCGCGCCACAGCGCCCCGGCACTCGCCGCAGGCTCCGCGGTCCTCACGTCGAACGGCGCGAGCGCCGACGCGTGAAAGCCGAGCCGCGGCCGCCCGTCGGCCTCTAGAACGTCGATCGGTTGGGGCGAAGGGTTCATCGCGGATTCGATCCCTGCGGTGGGCTT
>JAKLDZ010000659.1 GCA_022703255.1 Myxococcota bacterium
TCGATGACATCCGCCCCCTCGGACGACACCCCGTCGTCGGCGGCGGTCCCTGCCTCGGAGGCGTCGAGCCCGCAGGGCCGAAGAGCCCGGCTCTTCATGTCCTCCCGGGTCAGGTACCCCTTGCGCTCCAAGGCACGGAGATGGTCGTTGACCCCGTTGGTCGAACGAATCCCCATGTGTGCGCCGATCTCGCGAAGCGTGGGCGGATAGCCGCGCTGCGCGATCGATTGACGGATGAAGTCCAGAACCTGGTGTTGCCTCTGCGTCAGACCCTGCATGGCACGACAAGGTTACTGAACAGGTGGCGAGATGTCAAAAAAGTGGGTTCGAATGACGAAACCCTCTTGATTCCAAGGGGGATCACACGCGTGCTGCGCACGCGTCCCCCTCGCGCATGTCCACGTGATACCTGCCCCACCCTGCTCAGAATTTCCCGGTCACCGACAGGAACGTCAGCTTGTCGTTCGTCTCCCGCAGCCGCCGGATCAACGTCCGGATCACGTTCCACAACACCTCGTAGGCCAGGTCCTTGTGCAGGAACAACAGGTCCTCGAAGCCGGCGCGCGGGATCGACAGCAGCTTGCACGGCTCGTGCGCGGTCGCATCCGCCGACCGCGGCGCCTCGTCCAACAACGCCATCTCCCCGAACACATCGCCCTCCCCCAACACCGCCAGCGCTTCCTCCCCTACCCCAGGCACCGTCCGGCTGATCCGCACCCGCCCCTGCGTGATCACGTACAGCTTCTCGCCCGGATCCCCCTGACGGAAGATCGTCGTGCCCGACAGGTGCACCTCCTCGGTCGCAATCTCCGCCAACAGGTCGAGCGCGTCCGGCGTCAACCCCGCGAACACCGCCACCCTGGCCAGTTGCTCGATCCTGTGCTGGTCCGTCACGAGCCCCACCCTAAAGGCTAACCGGGGCCTGCGGCAAGCCTCACCGCGTGAACGTCACGTTGATCGGCGGCGTCGTCCCCACCACCGGGTTGCCATCGCGATCCAACGCCGGCGTGTAGCGCTTCGTCAACGCGCACATCCGGGCCGCACGCCCGAACCCGTGCCCCGGCTCGCTCACCACCCGCACCGACTGCGCGGAGCCGTCGGGACGCACCGTCACCACGATCACCGCGACGGCGTAGTCGACTTGATCCTGATCGGCCTCGGGCGGGAACTCGCAGGAGCTCCAGGCGGCGCCGCCGACGATGCCGGGAGGACGCGACTGATCGGGGCCCTGAGGCTTGGGGGGCGGAGGGGGAGGTCCTCCGGTGCCGGTCCCGGTGGCCGTGGGGCCCGTGGTGGCCGAAGGGTTGTAGGTGGCGGCCGAGCCGGTGCCCGCAGCGGCGGTCACGCCGCCGACGTACTGGTCGCTGTCGCCCTGCACGAAGGCGTTGCCGGTCATGTCGACCGGCTCGCTCGGGTCGGGATTGGCGGTGAGGACCTTGCCCGCCTGCGCGGCAGGAGGCGGCGGCTCATAAGCCTGCTGAGGCGCGGCCTGCTGCGGGATCGCCTCGGGTTCCTTCTCCGCCGGCTTGTCCTCCACCTTCGGAGGCTCCTGCTTCGGAGCCTCCGCAGGCTTCAACATCTCCACGTCGTAGGTCGCCCACAGATGATCGTGCACCAACGCGATCGCGTCCGTCGCCCACGCCCGCATCGCCGTCGGCGCCAGCAATACCCTCCCGCCGAAAGCACCGTGGCTGAGGGTCGCGATCGCGAAGCCGATGACGAGCCCGACGTTGGCCGCGTGGGATCCGAAGGAGAGCACGGCGGCGAAGGGGTCGCGATCGGCGCGGGCGGACGCCTCCACGCGGGCCTTCGGTGGCGAGGGGAGGGTCATCTCGGCGTGGGCCCCGTGCATGGTGGTGCGCTAGTTGGAGCCCGCCGGCGCGGGAGCCTTGTCCGACTCGATGGGGGTGACCCCGAACGCGATCTTCGCGACCCCTGCCTGCTTGAGCAGATCGAGGACGTGGATGACGCGGCCGTGGGTCACCGTCTGATCCGCCTGGATCACCGCGCGCAGGTCGTCGTTCTTCGCCTTGGCCTCACGCGCCAGCGCGAGCACCGACTCGTCGGCCGGCACCTTCTTGGAGTCCACGTTCGTCTCGCCGTTCGATCGCAGCTGGATCGAGAAGATCGTCTGGATCTGCTGGCCGCTGGCAGCCTTGGGCAGATCGAGGGGCATCGACTGCGAGACGATGATCTTGGCCGTCACCATGAAGATGATGAGGAGCACGAGGAAGACGTCCGTCAAGGGCGTGATGTTGATTTCCTCGACGAGTCTTTTCGGTTTGCCCGAGTGCGCGAGCTTCATGGACGTTCCGTGGTCTGGCGCTGTCTTTGCAGGGCATAGGTGCGGGCCGCGGCGCTCTGGGCCATCTCGGCATGTGCATCCGGCACG
>JAKLDZ010000066.1 GCA_022703255.1 Myxococcota bacterium
GGAGGACCAGGCTGGGAGTCGCCGGGTCATTCGTGTGCACGGTCACTGTCTTTTGCACGGTGCCCGAGAAGCCCGTCGTGTTCACCTTGGCCTCGAGTCCGACGGACTCGCCGGGGGCGAGCTCGGTCTTGTTGAGAGTCGTTGCCGTGCAGCCGCACGACGCGGTGACGCTACCGATGGTGAGCGGCGAGTCCCCGGCGTTCGAGAGCTGGAAAGTGTGGGCGACCACCGAGTTGCTGTCCGCCTTCGTCGTGTACGTTGCGCTGTCGACGTGAATCGTCGGCGCCGCGACGGCGCCAAAGGAGGTAAAGGCCACGAGGGCAAGAAGGACGAGACCCCGCTGGATCATGTTCACGCTCCTGACTTTCCTTGCGCCCATTCTAGCGGCAACGAGGAGGCTCGCCAGGAGGGAAGCCCTGCGCTTGAGGGCCTACTCTTTCGTGAGATCGTTCTTCATACGCTCGAACTCCTCGCGATCGATCTCGCCCTTCGCATAGCGTTCCTTGAGGTAGTCCAGCGGGCGCTTCTGCCCCAGAGCTTGCGATTCTTCGCGGCCTGCCGTGGCCTTGCGAACGGCCCAGACGATGAGCGCGATGATGCTGCCCCAGAAAAGAACGCCCAAGAAGAGCATCCACCAACCACCCCAGGCGTAGTACCCATGCCACATCGTGCACCTCCCGGCGCGTGCGCCGCGGGTCAGCTGGCACTTCGCTGGCAGACCCACCGCCTGCGCCACAAGCCCCGCGATCATGCCACAAGCGTGTGAACGCCGCCTGTGAGGTCTGCGGCGGAAGTGTGGCGAAGCGCTCGACGCCGCGCCCGTCCGGGAAGGTTGGCGACCACGGGCGCCGGCTGCGCATGCGACGAACGCCTGTGCAGGCTGGCCAGTTGCGCTCGTGCGCGGTGGGCCTCTCTTGACCTTCTGTCGCCGGCGCGGTAGAGTGCAATCGATTGCCGCAATCGATTGCCGTAAGCGATTGCGGGTGACGCTGCATGGGCCGAGCAGCGGCAGCCTATCAGGGCAGCACGACGAGAGGAGGCAGCTAGTGGCCACGATGAGAGATGTCGCGATGGCAGCGGGCGTCTCCTCAAGCACAGTCTCGCACGTTCTGAATGGGACCCGACGGGTCGCCCCGGACACGGCGGACCGAATCCGCCGCGCCATGGAGGCGCTTGACTACCAGCCGGACGATACGGCGAGGAGCTTGCGAACCAGGCGGTCGTACACGCTCAGCCTTCTCGTCTCCGATATCTCCAACCCGTTCTTCTCTGCACTCGTCAAGGGCGTCGAAGACACCGCCCAGGCCAGCGGCTTCCGCCTTCTCATCTGCAACACGGCAGAAGACGTCAGCAAGGAGTCCGCGTACATCAAGAGCCTCCTCCAGCGCCGTGTCGATGGGATCATCATCTCTCCTGCCGGGGAGGAGTCGCAGGCCGTCGAGGAGCTCCTGGGACGATCCGTCCCGTGTGCGCTCGTTGACCGCGTGGTCCCTCGGCTGGCAGTCGACGCGGTGCTTTCCGACAACTACGCCGGGGCCTACGAGGCCGTCAAGTACCTCTTGGAGCGCGGCCACGTCCGCATCGGCGTCGTGCTCGGCCTCATGCACCTTTCCTCGACACGCGAGCGGCTTGCTGGCCACGAAGCGGCACTTCGGGACCGAGACCTCGCGCCCGACCCCGCGCTCCTGGTCCAGGGCAAGTCATGCATCGACGGCGGCGCGGCAGCGTGCAACGCGCTACTGGAGATGGCTGATCCCCCCACCGCGATCTTCACCCTCAATAACCTGATGACGATGGGAGCTGCGGGTGTCCTGCTGAGGCATCCGAAACGCCGCTGTCCACAGGACGTGTCCCTCATCGGCTTCGACGATTCTCCCTGGGCTGACATCACCAACCCGCCGATTACCACTGTGGCTCAGGATCCCTATGCCATCGGCGCCGCGGCGTGCGATCTCCTTCTGGCGCGGCTCGAGTGCGGCGCCGCGGCGCCGTCCAAGGTAGTCAGGATTCCCACCAGGCTCGTGGAGCGGGAATCCGTCGGTTCTGCAAGACCACACAAGACCCCGCATGGCGGGAAGGAGGTGCGCGGCTCGGAGCAGGCTGGTTCTCGTAGGAAGGCAAAGCCAAACAGGTAAGGAGGTAAGTGTGCGCAAGGCAATGGTCATCGCGCTTGCCCTCATGCTGGCTGTAACGATCGGGGCGACCGTCGGCGCGAAGCAGGTGACGATTCGTTTCTATTCGATGCACATGTCATACGAGCCGATGGCGTCGGCGCTCATGAGCATCATCGCGGAGTTCGAGCGACAGAACCCGGACATCGACATTGAGCCGGAACCCGTCTCAGAGGTGGAGCGACACACGAAGTTCGTCGCGGAGATGGAAGCTGGTGCTGGGCCGGACGTCATTTCGATCGGACCGGGATTCGTTCGACCGTACTACGAAGCCGGGTACCTGGTCAGCCTCGACGCCTACTTGAACGCGGACCCGAGCTACATCGGGCAGTTCGTGGGCAGCGCCGTCGAGGCGTGCACGTGGGGCGGGAACGTCTACGCGATTCCTCATTGGGGTGGAGCGGAAGGCGTCCTCATGTACAACAAGGAGATGTTCCGAGCGGCAGGGCTGGATGAGAATCGCCCGCCGGAGACGTGGGAGGAGTTTCTCGCGTACGCCCAGGCGCTGACCCGCGACACCGACGGAGATGGGGAAGCCGATCAGTGGGGCTACGCGTTCCGGAGTTCGCGGCAGGAGGGGACGACGGAGATCCTGCGCACGTGGCTGTGGGCAAACGGCGCGTCGATCCTCGACAGCACCGAGACGCAGTCGCTGATCGACAGCCCGGAGGCCATCGAAGCCCTGCGATTCCTCACCGACCTCGCCTTGGTCAACAACGTGGTCCCGCCGAGCTTCGCGAACATCAGCGGCGGCGAGATCTCTACATTGTTTGCCGAGGGGAAGGTCGCCATGTACTACGACGGCCCGTGGGCTCCCGGGTCCGTGCTGGCGCACAACCCCGAGATGGCCGGCAAGCTGGGAGTCGCGGCCCCGATGGCGCGCAAGTACCGGATGAGTCCGTCGATCTTCGTGGCGAACGGGATCACGCGTGACTGCGAGAATCCGGATGCCGCGTGGCGGTTCATTCAGTACCTGTCGAACGTCGAGAGCAACATCGTCTATGCTCAGGCGTCCGGCTTCCAGTCGATGCGCAAGGACGTTCCGGCCGACGCCACGACGGATGACCCGCTGATCATGCAGTTCGCGGACATCCTGGTGCAGTACGGCCAGATGATCGAGCAGGTTCCGCATAAGTCGGACATCGACATCATCGTCGCAACGGCGCTTCAGGAGATCCTGTTGCAGGTCAAGTCCGTCGAGCAGGCAGCGGCGGATGCGGCGCGGCAGATCGAAGCTCTGCTGCAGTAAGGTTCTGCAGGACAGAGGAGGGGTGGCCTTGTTCGCGCGTAGATCACGCCTTGGCGGCTGCCCCTCCTCTTCGGCACGTGGCATGCTCGGTCGGAGAGGCACGTCGGATCGGGTGTTCGGGTTCAAGCCGAATCCCGGAGTCCTCTTCATCCTCCCGGTCATCCTCCTTCTGCTGGCGGTTCTCGGTTGGCCGCTGGTGGAAGCCATCCGGATGAGCTTCTACTCGGGGATGTCGTCGAGGCGGACGTTCGTCGGGTTTGCTCAGTACGAGCGCCTCTTCTCCGATCCTGCCTATCGCGTTGCCCTTCTCAATACGCTCAAGTTGACGGCCATAGGAGTGGCTGCTCACCTCGCAGTGGGCTTCCCTGCGGCGCTCGCCCTGAACAGACTCCGGACGGGCAAGGCGCTATGGCGACTCCTCCTTGTACTCCCGTGGTTCGTTCCGGGAGCGGTCGTGGCGGTCGTGTGGCGACTCATCTTCGACACGCACTTCGGAGTTCTGAATTACATCTTGGGGTGGGTAGGCTTCATCGACAAGCCGATCCCGTGGCTTACGTCGCCCGTGTTCGCCCTTCCAGCCGTCATCTTCGCCCACACGTGGCGCAGCTACCCGTTCGTCATGGTTACCCTGCTTGCCGGGCTCCAGGGAATACCGCAGAGCCAGTATGAGGCAGCAAAGGTCGATGGGGCATCGCGGCTTCAGGAGTTCCGACACATCACGCTGCCGTCCATGAAGTACATCCTTCTCGTGACGGTCACGCTGGACGTGATCTGGACGTTCAAGGAGTTCGACCTGATTCAGGTCTTGACCGGCGGCGGGCCGCTGTACTTCTCCGAGGTGCTGTCAACCCTCGTCTACAAGGCCTCTTTCCAGAACTTCGACTTCGGCTATGGTTCTGCGATTGCCGTCAGCATGCTCGTCATCAGTCTCGCCTTCACGCTGCTCTACGCGAGACTCCTCCAGAAGGGAAGGGGTGTCGCATGAAGCGGCTCAGGATACCGAACCTCTCACAGAAGGCCCTTCACGTCGTCCTCGCGGCCGCGGCCGTCGTGTCCTTCTTCCCGCTCTTTTGGATGGTGTCGACCTCGCTGAAGACGACGAGCGCCGTCTTCAGCTCGCCGCCCGTGTGGTGGCCGCTGGCGCCCACGGCTGCCGCGTACATCGACGTCGCGACGAAGCTCAACTTCCCGCTCTACTTCTGGAACACACTCGTCGTGTCCTTGCTTTCCACGGTGCTGTCGATGGCGTTTGCGATCCTCGCGGCGTACGGCTTCAGCCGATTCCGATTCCGCGGGCGGGGCCTGGCCATGACGTTCATCCTCGGGACGCAGATGTTCCCGCTGATCCTGCTGATCATCCCGTACTTCACGATCATGCAGCGCCTGGGTCTTGTCAATACGGACCTTGCGTTGGTCGTCGCGTACTCATCGTTCTCGCTGCCCTTCTGTACGTGGGTCCTGATCGGCTTCTTCGACAGCATCCCTCGCGAACTGGATGAGGCAGCGCTCGTCGACGGCTGCAGCCGGACGGGAGCGCTCTTCCGCGTCGTGCTCCGGACCGCGCTGCCGGGGCTGGGGGCAACGTCGGTGTTTGCGTTCATGAACGCCTGGAACCAGTACCTGTTCCCGCTCGTCATCACGACAAGTTGGCGCAAGTACACGCTGCCGCTGGCGATTGCCAGCCTGATGGGACAGACCCGCTTCGAGTGGAATGACGTCATGGCGGCGTCTGTACTGGCGGCGCTGCCGCCGCTCGTCCTCTTCCTGTTCTTCCAGAAGTACTTCATCCAGGGGCTCGCAGCCGGCGCAGTGAAGGAGTAGTCCGTGATGATGCCCAACGAGTTGTCGGTTCTCGTCATCGGCGCGGGTCCCGCAGGGGTGGCCGCGGCAGTGAGCGCCGCGCGGCTCGGCGCCCATGTGCTGCTGGTGGAGCAGGAAGGCCGTGTCGGAGGGTTAGCCACGGCCGGGCTCGTGGCTCCTTGCGCGTCGGGCTTCTTTCGCGACGAGCAGGTCGTTCGCGGGGTCTTCCAGGAGGTGGCCGATCGGCTGGTCGAGACCGGCGGCGGGATAGGGCACGTCTTGTATGCAGGCACATCCCGCGGCTGGGGCGGCGCCTACATGCCCTTCGACCCCGCAATCCTCGAGCGCGTGGAGCTGGACATGCTCGAAGAAGCGGGCGTCCGCCTCATGCTCCGTGCCCAGCTCGTCGGAGCGAGGGCGGCGAGCGGGACGATCACCTCAGTTGATGTGTACACGAAGGCGGGGGCTGCCCGCCTCTCGCCGCGGTTCTGCGTGGACGCAACGGGCGACGCTGACCTCGCGGCCCTTGCCGGCTTCCGTTGTCGCAAAGGTAGGGAGACCGACGGCCTCATGCAGCCGGTCACGCTCATGATGCGAGTCGGCGGAGTGGACATCGACCTCTTGCGGGACTACGTTCGGACCCATCCCGACGAGTTCGCCTGGACCGCCGAGCCGTGCTTACCGGCTGGAGCGGATTCGTCTCGCACTAACGAGACACTCGTGATCGGTTCGGGGTTCCGAGGCGAGATCCGGAAAGCGCGCGATGCCGGCGAGCTCTACTTCGGTCGCAGCAGGTTCGTCTTCGCGACGGGAGTGAGGCCGGGCGAGGTCTTCCTCAACGCGACTCGCGTGAACGGCATCGACGGCACCTCCTCAGCTGATCTGACGCGGGCGGAAGTGGATGGACGAAGGCAGGCTATGTCGCTCTTCCGGTTCGTCAGCCACAGGATCCCGGGATTCGCACGCAGCTGGCTCATTGCCACGGGCGCAACCGTCGGGGTCCGTGAGACACGCCGGATCGTCGGGGAGTACGAGCTCGGTTTGGCCGACGTGCTCGGAGGCGCGCGCTTCGCCGATGCCATCGCCGTGGGCGGGTACCCGGTGGACGTGCACGAGGTGACGAGCGAATGGGGCCAAGCGGTTCAGAAGGAGAGCGTCTGGACGGAGCTTCCGGCACCGTATGACGTTCCCTTCCGTTGTCTGATCCCGCGGGGCGGAGCCAACCTGCTCGCCGCGGGCAGGTGCATCTCTGCGTCGCATGAGGCGCTCGGGTCTGCAAGGGTCCAGCCGATCGCCATGGCCACCGGCGAGGCGGCCGGAGCGGCAGCCGCACTCGCCTGCGCCGAAGGCGCGCGGCAGATCGGCGCGCTGGATGTGGGTAAGCTCCGGCGGCAGCTCGTCCGCCAAGGGGTCTATCTGCGCCCTCTCTCAGGAGAGGATGAGCAGAGCGGGCTCTCCAAGGGCTGAAGGGAGGTTCGAGCTTGGATCGATGGGATGTCGTAGTGGTTGGCGGGGGGCCGTCCGGGTTGATCGCCGCGGCGGCAGCCGCGCAGCACGGAGCGCGGACCCTTCTGCTAGAGAGTCACGGGTTCCTCGGCGGGTGCGCGGCGATGCCGATGCCCATTCTTGGTTTCGCCACGTCGGGTGGCCGCAAGGTGATCGCGGGCATCCCCGAGGCCTTCGTGTCTGAGCTCCGCCGAGCCGGGGGAGCTCTCGAGGACGCCACGCACCCCGTGCTCCAGTCTTTCACGACCACCGACGCCGAGGTGCTGAAGGCGGTCGCGGACGACTTCGTGGCTCGCGCCGGAGCGGACGTGCTCCTGCACACAACAGTCACCGGCGTCGAGGCTGAAGGCGACACGATCACGCACGTTGTCGCCATGCCTAAGGGCGGCGAGGCCAGGTACCCCGCGCGCATCGTCGTCGATGCGTCTGGAGACGCGGACGTTGCATTCGCTGCGGGGGCGCGGTTCCATGCGGCGGAGGCGCCGGTCCAGTCGGCAACGGTGCAGTTCACGATGGCCAATGTGGACCTGGTCCGGACAGCTCAGTACCTCCGCGCACACCCGGCGGAGTCGGTCTACCCGATCAGCGGAGGCGAGCAACCACGCCTCTTCATGGGTTTCCAGTCCCTCGTCGCTGCGGCGCGAGGAGCCGGCGTCCTGCGCGAGTACCCTCGCGACTATGTGATCTTTCACCAGATGATGCGAGCCGACGTCGTGGGCGTGAACACGACGAAGATCAACGTGGACTGCACGCGGCCAGAGGACCTCACGCGAGCGGAGATCGAGGGCCGGGCGCAGGCCTGGGAGGTCGTCAACTGCCTCATTCGCTACATCCCGGGGTTTGAGTCGTCTTACCTGCTCGCTTTTTCCGATGTTCTCGGGGTGCGTGAGACACGCCGCGTCGTGGGTCTCGCCACCCTGACGAGAGAACACGTCATGTCGGGGGCCGTCCCTGCCGACACGATCGCGATGAGCTGCTACCCCATCGACATCCACGACCCGCGCAAAGCCGGACCCCATCTGGAGGTGCTTGCCAAGCCGTACGGGATACCCTACGGCTGCCTCGTGCCCCAGAAGGTGGCGAACCTTCTCGTGGCAGGGCGCTGCTTGTCCGCAACCCAAGAGGCGATGGCCTCCGCGCGGGTGATGGCGAACTGCATGGCGATGGGGCAGGCGGCCGGCACGGCTGCCGCGCTCTGCGCCCGGGCCAGGGTGCGCCCGGGCGATCTCGAAGTGGACGCGTTGCGCCGCGTTCTGCGGCAGGATGGTGCCATCCTGTAGCGCCCAACGGGCAGAAGATACAGGGAGAGAAGATGAGACAGGCCAAGCAAGAACGGATGGTCGGGATGTTCCTCACCGAGCCCGGAGTCGTCGTCCAGCGGGAGCTCCCTATACCGGTCCCGCGTCCGGGCGAGGTGCTGGTGCAGCTGCGGGCGACGGGCGTCTGTGGCTCCGACGTGCACTACTTCAGGGACGGACGAATCGGCAGGTACGTCGTTCGCGAACCCCTGATCCTCGGGCACGAGACCGCGGGTGACGTCGCGGCAGTCGGGGAGGGCGTGACGGCCCTTCGCGTCGGTGATCGTGTGGCGCTCGAGCCGGGCATCCCCTGCCTCCAGTGCGCTCCGTGCCGCGAGGGGCGCTACAACCTCTGTGAGAGCGTCTCCTTCATGGCGACTCCCCCCGTGCACGGCGCATTCGTCGAGTACGTCGTGCATCCGGCAGCCTTCGCCTTCCCGCTCCCAGACGATGTCACGTATGCAGAGGGAGCGATGGCCGAACCGCTTGCCGTTGGGCTGCAGTGCATCTCTCGGCTCGGCGATGTCCTCGGCTGCAGCGTCCTCGTTGCGGGAGCCGGCACGATCGGCCAGATGGCGGTCCTGGCTGCGCGCGCGGCGGGGGCGGCGTCAGTGACGGTGGTGGATCCCGTTCCGTATCGTCTGCAGGTGGCCCGGGAGATGGGAGCGTGCGAGGCCGTGGCCCCCTGCGATCTCGACGCTGGGAGGCTGTTCGATGTGTCGATCGAGGCCTCGGGGAGTCAGGCCGCGGCGTCCCTGGTCATGGGGCAAACGCGGAGAGGCGGGCGCATTGTGCTGGTGGGGCTGTCCACAAAGGGCGATGTCTGCATCCCTGTCGGCAGCATCGTCGACAACGAGACGGACGTGCTTGGGGTCTTCCGGTACGCGAACCAGTACGCGAAGGCAATTCGACTCATGGCTTCGGGGGTCGTGAAGACGCTGCCGCTCATCGGCGAAACCTTCGCGCTCCGCGATGTCGGGGCCGCGCTCGCAGCAGCCGACGAGCACAGAGACCGTTGCGTTAAGGTGCTCGTCCTGAACAGCGGAAAGGCCTGAACGGCGTAGGCGACGCGGGCCCGCGCGAAGCCCGCACGAAGGCGAGGCGAGCGATGGAAATGCGGCGTGTGGTCGTCCTGGGGGAGGCGCTGGTTGACTTCGTTCCGTGGAGCGAGTTGCACGGGGATCGGAGGCTCAGGTTCGAGGGCCATCCGGGAGGGGCCCCCGCGAACGTAGCTGTCGGACTACGGCGGCTTGGGGTTCCCACGCAGCTGATCACGAAGATCGGGGATGATCCTTTCGGCGACAGCATCCACGCCGCTCTCGTGTCGCATGGCGTGGATGTGTCCTCGGTCAGGCAAACGAAGGAAGCGCGTACCGGGATCACGTTCGTGACCCTGTCGCGCGACGGGGACCGGAGTTTCCAGTTCTTCTGTGATGGCAGCGCGGACCAGGGGATTCTATGGGATGAGGTCGACCCGGGCTGGATCCGCGCAGCGTCTCTGTTTCACTTCAGCACATTCACGCTGGCGCACGAGCCGGCACGGACTGCAACGCTGCGCGCCGCGGAGGAAGCGAGGCGGGCGGGAGTCATCGTGTCGACCGATCTGAACCTCCGGCCCGCCATATGGGACGCGGATGCGAGGGCCAGAGAGGCCGCCCATGCCGCCATGGACCGGTCGGACATCGTCAAGATGAACGCGGAGGAGGCGCAGTTCGTGTTTCCGGAGGTCGCCGGCAGCGAGAAGGTGCTCGACGAGGTGGTGCGGCAGGGCGCCAGACTCGCCGTGATCACGAACGGGGCGAGGGGCGGGTGGTATGCGACGCGCGAGGCGGCGGAGCGCTACGCGGTGGTCCCCGCCGCCTCATGCGACACCACGGGAGCAGGAGATGCCTTCATGGCCGCGCTCCTCTCCCGAGTAGTTGCGTCCGAGTGGCCGTCGTGCCTGTCCCTGGAGACACTTCAGGGCTTCTTCCGCTTCTCGTCGGCGGCCGGTGCGATCGCGACCGAGAAGTACGGAGCCATGTCCGCCATGCCCGACGAGAAAGCGATAGTGAGTCGCCTCGGGCTGCACGCGTCGGGCGGTCGCCCGATCGGTTCACCGTGAGGCCTGGCACGCACCGCGCGGAGGGGACCGCTCAGCACGGAGCCCGTTGGCTCCCCCGCTCACGCCGTACGCCGCGCCTCCGCCCTGCCTAGGGGCCAGTCGCGCGAACCTGATCTGTGAATCACGCACTGAGCCCGAGGTACGCCGATAGACTCCGCCAGAGTTCGTAGTGCGGGAGGCGGGGACAGATGACGGATCGCAGGGGCGGGGCCCCGCGGCTGCGCAGCGTGGCGCTCCGCCTTGGGGGGCGGCTCGCGCTCGCTCTCTTGGTGGGGCTGGGAACCGTCCTCTTCACGTTTCTCGCGCTCGAGATGGCACGCGGAACTCCGTTCGGTGACGCCATCGTCCGGGCATCGCGCGAGCTGATCGACTATCTGGTGCGGCTCTCCCGCGGGGACCTCGGCATGACGCAGGTCGGCGCGGCGAGCGTGCGGAGGATCCCGGTCGTGCAGGCGCTGTCGGAAACGCTGCCGCGCAGCCTCGGCCTTCTCGGCGTCGCGCTGGGGTTCTCCGCGGTCGCGGGGGTCCTACTTGGAACGCTCGCCGCGATGTCGAAGCGGAACCTGGGAGCGTCGTTCCTCTTGTTCTGCTCAATGCTGGGCGCCTCGACGCCCAGCTTCTTTCTCGCCCTCTTGCTTCAGCTCGCGGTCTTGGCGATCACCCGATCCGCGGGGCGCCCGATCCTTCCCGTAGGCGGCTTCGGGTGGGGCCTCCAGCTCGTCTTGCCGGCGCTCGTCCTTGCTGCCAGGCCCGTGTCGCAGATCGCGCGGGTCACGTTCGTCCGGACCCGCGAGGTCCTCGGCGAGGACTTCGTGCGGACGGCGCGTGCCAAGGGAGTGACCGGCTGGCGCGTCTGGTCGGGCCACGTAGCTCGGAACGTCGCAGTTCCCGTGCTGACGACGGCGGCCATCTCGCTGCGCTTCGCGCTGGCCAGCCTGCCGATCGTCGAGGTCTACTTCGCCTGGCCGGGCGCGGGCCAGAGGCTCCTGCGCGCCATCTCGGACAAGGACGACAACCTCACCGTCGCGCTCTTGCTCTCCTTCGCGCTCGTCTTCTACCTCGTGCACGTCGCGCTCGAGCTTGCGTACCCGGCGATCGACCCGCGCTTCGCGGACACACCCCTGGGGAGCCGCGAGGCGTCGCGGCGCCTGCGGGAGATCGTCGCCGACGGGCGGGCCTGGTTGAGGGCGGCGCCACGGCGCGCGCTCGCTTGGATGCGAGGGGTGCTTCCTGCGCGCGTTCGCCGGTGGCGCCCCCGTCGCGCGCGAGTTCAACCCGCGTCCCGCGGGCGGACCCGCTTTGACGTGCGGCGGGCGCTACGGGGCGCGAACCCGGCGCTGATCGTCGGGGGACTCACCTGCCTCGCGGTCCTCGTGGTCGTCTTCTTCGGGGCGCGCTTGGCGCCCCACAGCCCCTACCTCATGGCGGGCGTCGAGAAGGCCGACGGCGTCTACCGAGCGCCGCCGTTCGCGCCGAGCGACCGCTTCCCGTGGGGCACGGATGGTCTGGGTCGAGACCTCTTGAGCCTGGTGCTGACGGGGGCGCAGCAGACCCTGCTCTTGGCCGCCGTGGCCGTCGCCGTGCGCATGGGGGTAGGAGTCGCACTGGGTGCGATCGCCGGCTGGCGCCGCGGCTCGTGGGCCGACCGGGCGATCGTCGGCCTCGCCGAGATCATCACGCCGTTCCCCATCCTCGTGTTGGCGATGCTCGTCATCATGGCGGTTGGGATCCGGCAGGGCATCCTGCCTTTCGTCGTCGGCCTGTGCGTCGTGGGGTGGGGCGAGATCGCCCAGTTCGCTCGCGCGGAAGTCGCTGCGCTGAGGACGAAACCGTTCGTGGAGAGCGCGAGGGCAGTGGGCGTCGGCACGCCCCGACTCATCGCCGCTCACCTCGTACCCCACCTTGTTCCGTCTCTGACCGCGCTCGTAGCCATCGAGTTCTCGTCCGTGCTGATGCTCCTCGGCGAACTGGGCTTCCTTGGGATCTTCCTTGGTGGGGGGTCGGCCGCCGAGGTGAACGCGTTCGCGCCTCTGACGCAGTACTCGAGCATTCCCGAGTGGGGCGCGCTGCTCGCCAACTTCCGCCAATCCGCCAGGGCGTACCCATGGCTCGTGCTCTACCCATCCCTCGCCCTTTTCGCGTCGTCGTTTGGGTTCCACTTGTTGGGGGAGGGGATTCGGCGGGAGATCGAGCAGGGCCGCCTCGCCCTGCGCCGCGTCTTCCACCGCTACACGCTGGCCGCCGCGGCGGCGTGCGCGCTGGCGCTCTACCTCCTGTCGGGGAACCTCGGGCCGGCGGCCGTCTACCGCAAGGATGCAGTGAAGTTCGACACGGAGCGAGCGATGCTACATGTGGAAGCTCTGACCGCGACCGCGCTCGACGGCCGCGAGATTGGGTCTCCGGGAGCATCGCGGGCGGCCGAGTACGTCGCGCAGCAGTGGAAGTCCGTTGGGCTCCAGCCGGCGGGCGATGGCGGTTCCTACTTCCTCGCGAGCCGAGGAGGCTTCGAGAGGATCACGGAGACGCCCGTGCTGTGGCTCGACGATGGAGGCGAACTCCTTCAGTACGGCTCCGACTTCGCCGAGCTCGCCGGCCGCTTCCGGTGCGCGGGGCAGGCGGATGGCGCCGTTCGCTTCGTCTCCTTCGGGCTGTCGCCTTCGGCTCGGAAGCTCGCTGTCAGCGAGTTCGCGAAGCTGGACCTCTCCCGTGACGTCGTCCTGGTCCTGTCGCAAGAGGAGGCCGACATCCTCGATGGCAAGGCCTGCGCGGCCGTCCTCGTCGTGGCGTCGGATCCCGAGGCGATCGCGCGCTCGCTCATCGTTTCGCCGGAGAGCCGGCTTGATCCGGCGCTCGTGGGAACGAACTTCGCGTCCACCGTCGCGGACCGGCCGACGCTGTGGGTCTCCGAGCAGACGGCGAAGCGCCTCCTCACCGGCTCCGGCTGGGAGTTGAAGTCGCTCCGACAGGCGGCGACGGCGGTCGGCGAGCGAGACGTCCTGACCTTCGAGCTGCCCCGTCGCGCGGCGATTCGCGTGGAGGGCGAAGTGCACGACGACGTTCCCGTTCGCCACGTCGTGGGCTGGTTGTCGGGGGCCGACAGCGCGTCGGACGAGAAGCTGGCTCGGCGGGTTGTCGTCGTCTTGGCGCAGTACGACAGGGTGCCCGCGCGCCCCGGCGGTTCGCTGGTGTCCGGCGCGGACGGCGCGAGCGGCCTGGCCGTGCTGCTGGAACTGGCGCGTCTCCTCACGCAGACGGAGTATGTCCCCGACCGGAGCTTCCTCTTTGTTGCCTACAGCGGGACAGGGTGGGAGGGAGGCACGCTCCTCTCCGAGCCGAGCGCCGGCTACTTCCTGAGCCGTTTGTCCTTCCCGACGAGCTCATTCACGATCGAGGCCGCCGTGCGTCTCGGAGAGCTCGGAGGCGGCGTCTCCTCTCGCCTGAGGGTGGAGGCGACGGGCGGCACGCGGCTTGCGAGTCTGTTCCGGTCTGCGGCATCGCGCATGGGCGTGAGCGCGAAGGTCGGCGAGGCTGCGAGCTTGCGCGCCGCGACTGGCGCATCCGCGATGGCTGTCCCGGAAGTAGTCCTGTCCTACGATCGAGGCGGAGGCTCAGCCGTGAGGCCAGAGGCTGCCCCAGATCCGGCGCGGGCAATCGAACGAGTGGGCAAGGCCGCCGCGCTCGGTCTGATGATCCTCGGGCGCGAACGGCTGTGAGAGCCAGCGCGGAAGGGCGTGCCGCGTTGCGTCCAGCTCCGTGCAGCCCGGCGGATCCTCGTCCTTACTCGGCGCGCACGTCGAACGCGTGGTACCCGTAGCCTGGGAGGTCGACCAGCAGGTCCGTCGCGAGCGTGTCGCCGCTCCCCGCTCGGGCCGGCTCGGCGAGCAGATCGACGATGCGCCGCTTCCTCCCTGCCAGCTCGGGGATGCCCGCGGCGACCTGAGCCCGAGCTCTCTCCGGCGAGAGGTTGACGCACACGAGTCGATGCGCTTCGCCCAGACTCCAGCGATGGGCGACGATGCGGCGATAGCTGTCGTCGCCCGCTTCGGCGGCCACGGGCTCGAGGGGTTGCCAGTCGCCGTCCCGGAAGATCGGGTGGCGGAGCGCCGCGAGCAATCGTTGGAAGAAGGCGGCGACCTCAGGCTTCGCCGGCTCGGCCGCACGGCGTCCGAGCTGGACGGGCAGTTTCGTCTGCCAGCCGTCGAGCTGCCCTTCGTGGAACAGGCGCAGTCCAGGCAGCGTGTACGTCAACGCCGCAGCGGCCAGGCTGCGCTCGGCACCGAAGGCGCACACTGCGCGCGACTCGTCGTGGTTCTCAGTGAACCGCGCCAGACGCCGCTGGTAGTCCAAGCCGGCGGCGAGATGCTGGCGCACCTTCGTGGCGTCGGACTCGATCAGTCGGTCGTAGAGGCGCTTGTCGTAGGCGTAGTTGAAGCCCTGCTCGAGGAGATCCCACTCCAGATCCCAGTAGACCTCGGCCAGGAGCAGGAACCCGGGATGTTGCGCGCGGACGTCGGTGACGGCCGCCGGCCAGAACTCGGCGCGCGGCGGGTCGAATTCCCTTCCCCACGTCCGCAAGAACACGTCGCGCGTGACAAGCATGGCCATGTCGCAGCGCGCGCCGTCGCAACGCTCTGCGATCGAAAGGAGAACGTCGGCCATCGCGCGTCGGGCGCCCGCGCTGCGGTAGTCGACCTGAACCGTGTCGGTCCAGCCGCTGAAGTGGGGATCGCGTCCGTGCGCGTAGATGCGGCGGCGGTCAGCCGCATCGACCGCGAAGTAGTTGTGGGGCTCTCGTGCGATGAGTTCCGGATCGCCCTGCACCAGCCACTCCGGGTGCTCGCTCGTCCAGGCGTGGTCGCGCGCGAGGTGATTGGGAACGAAGTCGAGCACGAGGCGGATTCCGCGCTCCGCCAAGCGCTGCCGCAGCGTGGAGAGGGCGGCGTCGCCGCCAAGCACGGGGTCGACACGATAGGCCGCGACGGAGAAGGGCGAACCGACCACGTCGCCCTGAGTGAAGTCTGGGACTGCTTTCCGGTAGTCGTTCTGCAAGCCGGGATGTTCGCGCGCCATGCGCCGGCTTTCGTCGCTGCGCTGCCAGACCCCCATCAGCCACACGCCGTCGAAGCCTAGGGCCGCGAGGCGCTCGATCTCGGCGTCGGGGACCGAGTCCAGAGTGACGCGCCGCCCTGCTTCCCGGCTGAGTTGCCCGAGCCAAGCCCACGTGTTGATCTCACAGAGCGTGGGATTCCTTGGCCAAGTGGTCATGCTCGATCGTACGGCTCCATCCATCATCGTTCTGCCGCCCCGCCAGGGCGCTCCAGGCTGCCGCCCCCCGGCCAGTCATGGGAGCAGATCGTACCGCTTCCTGGTTGCCGCGTGGCGAGCTGACCGACAGACAGGGGCCGACTGCCCGCCTCGGAAGGGTGCTGACACACCGCACCTCGCGACGGCTCCGCGGCCGTGGATCGAGACCGTCACGACCGCGGCGCCTACGATGTCCTGAACAGAAGGCGATGCAGCCTGTCATGGAGTGGCCTTGCCAACTGGGGCAGAGCACCGGGGTTCGTTGCATAGTGTGCATGTGCTGCCATCCAGAAAATCGCTGGCTCGGAGTGAGCGCAACGCGTTTCGCAGGTGGCGGGCCGAGCGCCCTATCGGCAAAACCCCCTCCGTGTGCGCCCCGGTTCCTCAGCGCGACTCCAACGGGCTTGTCGCTCTTGGGGAGCCCCAGAAGTCGGGGGGCAGGATCGGAAGCTCAGTCCAGCAGGATGTTGAGAGACGGCACTGGCCAGAGCTTGACGGTCCCGTCGCCGGAGCCCGAGGCGAGGAGGGAGCCATCGGGAGAGAAGTCGATGCTACGCACCCAGAGCGTGTGGCCGGCGAGAACCCGAAGCTGTACGCCGCGCACCGCGTCCCACAGCCGGACCGTGAGGTCCTCAGAGCCTGCGGCAACCAGGCGGCCGTCGGGGGAGAAGGCGACCGAACTGACGTAGTACGTGTGCCCCGCGCTGAGAGTGTGCAGGAGCCGGCCTGTGTCGGCTTGCCAGAGCATGACCGTCCGGTCCCAAGACCCCGAGGCGAGCGTTGCACCGTCGGGGGAAAACGCGACCGAGCTGACGCGCGCCGCATGGCCGGACACGCGATAGAGAACCACTCCAGAGGCGACGTCCCAGAGTGTGATGTTGCCGCCAGCCGAGCCGGACGCCAGGCTCTTGCCGTCTGGAGAGAACGCGACCGCAAGCTCATCGCCCGGCGTTGCGAACGCGCGCAGGAGCGTGCCCGTCGCCACATTCCAGAGTTCGACGCGTCCCGCGGTCCCGACCGCGAGGAGTGTTCCGTCGGGCGAAAACTGGACGCAGTGGGCGGGCGCCGAGTCCCGATCGAGCGTCCGAAGGACGCCACCCGTGGACGCGTCCCACATCCTCACGCAGCCATCAGACGCAGACGAGGAGAGAATCTTCCCATCGAAGGAGAAGTCGACAGAGACGACGGAGGCCGCGTGGCCGGCCAGCGTCAGAACACTCTCCCCTGTAGCGACCCGCCAGACGCGGAGGGTGCGGTCGGCAGAGGCTGAGGCCAGCAACTGGCCGTTGGGAGAAAAGTCGACGTCAAGCACCGCGTCGGTGTGGCCGCTGACGATGCTGACCACCTCGCCCGTCCGTGTGCTCCAGACGACGACGGAACGTGCCAGACAGCCGACCAGGAGTGCCCCGTCGGGGGAGAGACAGATCGAGTTGGCGGGTCCATCGAGCACGTGCGTGACAGCCCACGTCCGCGTCTCGATGAGATAGACCCTGGCCACATCGGCGATGGCGAGAAGGGTGCCATCGCGGGAGAAGGCTATCGATCGGACTTCCTCTGCATGGCCTATCAGCGTGCGCACCGCCGTACCAGCCTCGACGTCCCAGAGAAGGTTCATCGTCTCAGCATTCGAACCGGACGCGAGGAGGGACCCGTCGGGCGAGAAGGCCACGGCGTTGACTCGGTCGTTGCGCCCTGTCAGCAGACGGCGGTGCGCGCCGGTGAGGGCGTCCCAGAGGATGATCGTCCGATCCCACGACCCGGAGGCTAGAAGTGCGCCGTCGGGGGAGAATGCGAGCGAGCTGACTCCTTCCTCGTGGCCGGCCAGCGTCTGCCGCGCCGTTCCCGAGGCGACATCCCAAAGAACGATCCGTTCGTCTCCACCCCCGGAGACGAGCGTCGTGCCGTCGGGCGAGAAAGCGAGCGCGTTGACGGACGCGGTATGCCCGTCGAGGGTCCGAAGCTCCGATCCCGTGGCGGCGCTCCACAGCTTCACCGTTGTGTCTCGGGAACCGGAAGCAATCATCGCCCCGTCTGGAGAGATCGCGAGCGACATCACATACCCCGTGTGCCCCTCGAAGGTCCGCACGACCGTCCACTCCTCGGTCTCGAGCAGATGGAGACAACTCGCCGCGCCTGCGACCACGAGGTACCGCCCGTCTGGGGAGAACACGGCACGGTACGCGCCGCCAAATCCGAGCGTGAGCACGGGAAAGCCGTTGCCCGAGGCGCTCACCAACACGCTACAGAGGACGATCCCTCCGAGACCGAGGACGGACCACATTCTGCTCTTCAGAGCCGCCACCTCCGGAGCCGCGATGAGAGCACTGTACACGCAGATATGTCTGGGAGTCTGCTGCCGCAAGCTCCTTCCTCGCCGCAGGCTCCCTTGCGATGCCCTCACAGTCATGAGCCCCAAGATCGATGGAGGCCTTGGGTCTTCCCATCGGGAGGGGATGCTGTCTCTAGGTTCCTGCTGCGCGCCCTGTTGAGAAGTGGGGACGGCGTGCAGCGACCGCGCCTCTTGCGAGCTCGCGCATGACGCGATCCGCCGCCAGCTTGCCCGTCAGGATGGCGATGGGAACGCCGGACGGGCTGTATGCCCATTGCCCGGCTTGAACGACGTCGGGCAGCTCGGTGCGCGTGGAGCGAGCCACCTGCTGCATCCTATGAACGGCGGGCATCACGGGTCCGAGGAAGCCCCATCCCGTGATCGCGCCCTCGGAGCTTCCCACGGTCCGCGCGATCGAGAGCGGCGACGAGGAGAACCTGTCGAGAACCATGCCCCGCAGTCCGGGATAGATGGTCGCGTCGAGCGCGTCGATCATGCAGTCCTCGGCGAAGCGTTTGAGATCCTGATACCAGCCGCCGCGCTCGGCGGCTTCGCACAGCTTGTAGCTGAACAAGACGCTGAGGATCAGGCCCGTCCTTCCCGCAGGCGCCAGAGTCGGGTCCTTGAGCGCGGGGATGGAGATCTCATACGTTGTCGAACTGAGGTAGTGCCGAACCCAAGGTTCTAGCTTCGCCCGCAGGGCCTCGGCATCCTCGGATGATGCGTTCGCGAGCAGGCCGTCGAGTGTCGTGTGGATGTCCCTCCCGACGCCGCGTCGCGTTGGCGTGTAGAAGAAGTGACCGTGCGACCTCTCCGAGAACCACTCGGGGGCTCGATCCGCGGCCAGGTAGAGGGTG
>JAKLDZ010000660.1 GCA_022703255.1 Myxococcota bacterium
AGTAGTCCAGCGCGCGCTTGCCCGTCAGCACCATCGACCCCTGCGGAGTCATCACCAGAATGCCCCGCGTGTGCATCAGCATCGTCGCCTCGGCGTTCCAGTACGACTGCCCGCCCACGTTCACCCCCGGTACCACGACGTTGATCTCGCCCCCCGCCTGCGTGAAGCCCACGATGCGTCGAAGCACCCGCGCGACCCAATCCAGCCCCTCGGTGCCGACCTCCATGGAGATCTTCGCCCCCGAAGAGACCGCGAACCACTCCACCGGCACGCCCATCCTCTCGGCAAGATCGAGCCCGGCGATGATCCTCCTGCACTCCGGCTCCGCCAACGCCCCCATCTCCCGGCTGGGATCTCCCAGAAGCATCACGCGCGTCATGCCCTCCGGGTGCGACGCCGTCACGTTGCGGATCACCCCCACGACCACGTTCGCCTCGTTGTTCCCCGGCGCCCGATGCACCGCCACCAGACGCCCGCTCTCGTCGAGATCATGCTCCACGAACTCCCCCGTCGGGAACTCGGACTGCTCACCCACCCCACGCGGCGTCAGCATCCGGATGATCTCGTACGGATGCACGAGCTGCATTCTGCGCAGCTGCACGAGCTTCTGCGCATACGAAGACAACGTGCGCACCGGGGCGTCCGACACCGTGTCGAAGCGGATCCGCATCCCGGTTCCGACACGATTCGAAACCAGCATCACCCGCTCCAGCAGCTCTCCGCCCTTGGGGTCCTTCGTTCGCAGGCGCAGCACCGCCTTCTCGAGCCCGAGCCCCTTGGCCGCGGGCGCGAGCCGACGCGCCACTCGCATCATGCCCTCCGGCGCCAGATCGAACGGCGGCCACAGGAACATCACCACGCGGTTCCACTGCAGCCGCTCGCGCACGGGCCGACGCGCCTGCTGCTCCCGGATCCCCGCGATCGCCTCGAGGAACATGTGCTCCAGGATCGGCAACCCCGTCACCTGTCCGCGCTCGTTGCGCAGCGGCGTCAGATCCCGCACATCCACGAACGACATCAGCCGCTCGTCGCGCGGGTTGTCCTTCGCCACCGCATGCACCAGCAAAATGTCCTCGGAAGCCGAGACGAGCTCCACCTGGAAGTTGCTCAGCCTCCACAGCTCCAGCCGCTGCGCCACCATCGGGTGAATCCCCCGTCGCGCACGCTCCTCCACGTACCCGCCCCCGGAAGGAACCCACGTCGTGTAACGCACCCGCGCCCCCGGCTCCGGACGCACCACCGCCAGCGAGATTCGCGCAAGCGGTCGCCAGTACGACGCCACCCGCAGCGCGTCACGCATCGCCCGCTCCGTCTCTTCCGCGCCCGGCTCGTGATCGGCCACGGCGAACAGCTCGAGGGACACGGCCGACGAGTCGGCCACGCGCGCGATGACGGGCCCCGCACTCGCCAGCGCCGCCGAGAGCTCCTCCAGCCTCGCGTGCGTCGCGACGACGTGCCCTCGCCCCGCGCTCGAGGACCACCGCGCGCTCACGACCGCGCGCCCCTCGATCTCCATCAGCTCCGGATCGTCGAGTGTGCAGGCTCTGTAGTGACGACGCAGCATCATCTCGAGGCAGAGACGTCGGGTCGCCTCGTCGCCATCCCGCATCGGCCCGGACAGCAGCCCCAGCAGCGGGTGGGGACAGTCGAGGATCAGCCCGTGATCGGTTGACCCATCGGCTCCATCCGGGGTGTTCGAGAGGCGACCGATCGCTTCGCGAACCTTCGCGTAGCTGTCACGCCGCGCGCCGAGCAGCAGCGGGCGGTCGAAGAGCTGATAGCGAAGCTCGCGGGCCAGATCGCTCACGCGGGGGTATGCCTGCTGCGTGGCCTCGACGAGCTGGTCGAGCAGCTCGCGTTGGGCGGACGACGCTCTCCCGCGGCACGACTCGACGTCGCGAAGCCTGCGCTCCAGGATGTCGAACGCGTGGGGCATCGCCTCCTCGGCGCGTGCATGCGCCTTGTGGATGAACAGCAGGGCCTCTTCGAGCGCAGGCGTCGGCTCCAGGCTCGTCACCCCGTAGTGCCCCAACGCGCGTCGAAGCCGCTTCGCGAACTCCGACGGCAGCCCCTTGCCTCCCGCCCGGTATCCTCGCAGATAGTCGTGCAGCGTCTCTTCCGCCGTGATCGGCCGCTCGAACGCCGTGGATGCCTCGGTCGCGTACAACGCCAGAACGTCCGCGAGAATCCGAAGCACCTCGTCGTCCGCGTGCCAGGCTGCGTCGTCCAACAGCTCCGACGGAGTCCAACGCTCACTCGCGACCGACGCGCTCCTCCGCACTTCCTTCGGATCGATGTCGTAGCCCAGCACGAGATGCAGGAGCTGCTGCGAGAGCTCCGCCCGGGAGTCCTCCGGGCCGCGACACGGGGTGAAGCGGATCCGTTCGGAGCG
>JAKLDZ010000661.1 GCA_022703255.1 Myxococcota bacterium
AGGATTCCCTGCCGGCGATCGACCCCGGGGTGGCACAGCCAGCTCTTCGCGCTCGAGATCAGCCGCGCGGGAGCGTCGGCGCCGCGCGAGCGGGCCCACGATCCGACCGCGAACTTGCGCTCCCGATCCCAGGGGAGCGGAAGGGTCCCCTCGCTGTCGTGCGCGAAGTAGACGAACGACGGCAGCAACGGACGCGCGGCGACCTCGCCGTGCCCCACCAGCTGCGGCACTTCGATCGACTCGGGTCGCGCGCCTTCTGCGTCGAGATCGGCTGCGGCGATGGCGCAGTTCGTGGTCCCCAGATCGATCCCAATCACGTAGCGGGTCGTCACAGCTCCACCTCGGCGGGCGCGAGAATCGACGGGTCGTGGGCTTCGACTGCAGCGGGCAGGGTGAGCGACGCGGCGCGCCACCCGCGGTGAACGAGCTTGCCGCGGAAGGGACCGGAGCCCTGGACGTTGCCGACGAGCTTCACCTCGGCGGGGTCGAACCCTTGCGCGAGGGTGATGGAGGCGCCTTCGTCTTCGGAGCGGACGGGCTCGAGCTTCGCGTGAGCGCGCAGGGCGCGGCGGCAACCTTCGTGGACGACGCGGGCGGCTGCGCCCACGTCGGCATCGCTGAAGCCGGCGACATCCTGCTCGAGGAAGTCCACGAGCCGGCCTTCGCGCTGCAGCAAGGCGAGGAAGCGCAGGGCCGGTGTCGAGGGTGGAGGCTCGGGCATCGACGGTTTCGGAGCTTCGAGGGACTTGGGCTTCTCGGGCTCGGGCAACGACGGCTCGTCTTGCGCTGCGCGCCGCACGCGGCTTGCGAAGGCGCCGTCGAACACGATGCGAAACCAGCAGACCCAGGCGAGCCAGAGCCGGGAGAGGAAGGGAACCGGGGGGAGGTCGCGATCGGACATGGGGGTCTCGTTCGAGGGCCCGGGCCTCGGATCCGCGACACGCGGCCGTTGGCCCTGGCAAACACCCTCCTTAGCCGTTCCCCCTTGCCCCCTGCAACTTGCTTGCGGCGTCCGAACCGCAAGCTTTCGACTCCTCGCGTCATGAATCGACAGGATCCTGACGCAGGTTCGGAGGGCGGCGACGGCCGATCCGGCATCGCGTCCTCTCGCAATTCTCCGCTATTCGTGGACAAGGGCACACGAATCCCGCACGGCTCGCTGTGCATTTGTTGACGAGGCACACGGCTGCCGGAAGTGCCCAGGGCACGATCGGTGCCGAAAAAAGGTGGGGCCGTGCGCTCGCCCGAACCGCTCCCGCGCGGTATGTGCGTTGCACGAGCCCGCGACGCCAAACCGTCGACCCGCGCCCCCCAACCGACGGCGCGCTGCCCCCTCTGCGGCCCCGAACAAGGACCCACCGATGAAGACACGACTCGCGCTGGCCCCTCTCGCCCTGCTGACCGCCTTTGCACTGCCGGCCTCCGCCGCCGACTGGTTCGAAGGGCTCCCGGCTCAGAGATCCTCTCAACCAACCGAGCTCGCTGCGCGCGAGTACCTCACGCTGCAAGCATCCGACCTCGGCGTGAAGGACATCGACCTCCAACCCCATCGTGACCTGAACAACTCCGGCTATCGCCACCTGCGCTATGCGCAGACCTGGCAAGGCCTGCCCGTGTTCGACAAGCGCGTCGCGGTCCGCGTCGATGCCGCAGGCCGCGTGCGTACCGTGATGGTCGATGTCGCCCGCGGCTTGACCGCGTCCCCGGTCCCGGGGTTCGGCGCCACGGAAGCCATCGCACGCGTCGCGGCCCTCGGCCTCGACCGCACCAACAAGAACACCGAGGCCACCCTCGGCATCGTGCCCGACTCCCGCGGCGGCAAGCTCGCCTGGCAGGTCGATGTCCCCACGCGGGCTGGGATGCACCGCTACGTGCTCGACGCGCAGACGGGCGGAGTGATCAAGATCCACACGCTCGCGATGCACGCCAAAGGCAAGGTCTACCCGATCAACGACAAGAGCACGCCGAACGTGCAGGAGGTGGAGTTGCTCAACCTCACGCCCCTCACGCCGCAGCGTCTCACCGGCAGAGCCGGCTCCGTCTACGCCCACGTCTCGGGCGACCCGTCTTACGACGAGCCCCAGGACGTCGAGGTCGAGCAGAAGGCTGCCCCCGACGAGAACGGCGACTTCCTCTACGAGCCTTCCGCCAGCCAACCCGCCTTCAACGACTCGTTCGCCGAGGTCAACGTCTACTACCACCTCGATCGGATGGACACCTGGTTCCGCGAGAAGCAGGGCGTGAACCTGGACTACGACCTGATGGTCGTGGTGAACTTCGGTCCGGATCAGCAGGCCTACGACAACGCGTTCTACACGCCGTGGAAAGGCATACACAAGCACGCCATCTTCCTGGGCCAGGGGTGGA
>JAKLDZ010000662.1 GCA_022703255.1 Myxococcota bacterium
GCACACGGACACGATCCTGATCGACTCGCGCAAGCTGTTCTGAGGGGGGACACGATGGACGAGGACCCTGTTCCACGCGGCGGTGACGATCGGATCCTCGTCCATCGTGTCCCCCCTCAGAACAGCTTGCGCGAGTCGATCAGGATCGTGACCGGCCCGTCGTTGTCGGCGCGCACGCGCATCATCGCGCGGAAGCGACCGGTCTCGACACGGAGGCCGGAGCGGCGGAGCGAGGCGACGAACGCTTCGTAGAGGCTTTCGGCGGCGATGGGTTCCATGGCCTGGTCGAAGCTGGGGCGCCTGCCGCGCCGGACGTCGCCGAACACGGCGAACTGGCTGGCCGAGCTATCTCGGCGACCTGACGATCTTCCCCGTTTCAGGCGTCGGATTGTCGATCCAGTACACCGATGCGTCGTCGACGTTGACCCATCCCGGATTCGTCTGCCCGGCGACGATGGACACCGGAGTTCCGCCGGAGACAGGCATCTTTCGAATCGCGCTCGAGTTGCCCCAGTAGATTGAATCACCCTGGATCGCAAGGTCTGTTGCGTTTTCGCCGGTGGCGAGCACCACGACGTCCCCGCCGGAGCTCGGCACCTTGCTCACGGTGTTGTCGGAGACATCGGTCCAATAGACAACCGAAGCGTTCAGGAGGATTCCCCATGGCTCCAGGAGCCCGGAGACAAGGCTGGTCGCGGGCCCTGCCTGCAGCCCCGACTTCATGACCGCCGCCTCCTTGACGCTCGGATCGCTTTTTGAAACCGTCCAGAAGAGCCCGGAGGAATCGACGGCGATCGCGCGTGCGTTCCGGTAGTCCCCACCTTCGCTCTGGGCGAGCAACACCGCCGATCCACCGGCCAACGGGGCTGTCGCCAGGGCCCATCCGGGCATTCCCTCGGACCAGTAGACGGCAGTCGAGTCGACTGCGACACTGGCAGGATAATCGCGCCCGGTGACGACCGCGACAGGAGTCCCGCCCGAAACCGGCACCTTCATGATGGCGCCGTCGGGCTTGGCTTCGGACGCCGCGTAATAGAGTTCGCCATTGGCGACGGCCATGCCCCAGAGGAATTGGGATTGCACGGGGACCAGCCACTCCGGTGTGCCCCCGGACTTGGCGACCTTCATGATCCCGCTATCGGTGCTCGAGGGCGAGACGATCCAGTAGAGCGAGGTGGCATCCTGCACCAGGGAGCGTGCAATCCGCTGCCCCGAGACCAGGACCACTCCCTGGCAGACTCCGGACTTGCACGCGCCGCCGTCGCAATCGTGTCCGCAAGTTCCGCAGTTCTTCGGATCGCTGGTCAGGTCTGCGCCGCCGCACTCGTTGGAAGCTCCTCCGGTGGAAGCGCCCGCTGACCCTGCCTGCCCCGACTGACCAGCAGCGCCAGCGGTCCCCGCCTGCCCCGACTGGCCGGCAGCGCCAGCCGTGCCCGCCTGCCCCGCCGCGCCGCCATGGGCGGTGCCGCCGGCCGAAGGCGTCCAGGAGTTCTCCGAATCCGAAGAGCAGGCATTGATGACGAACAGCGCTGAGGTTGCGGCGAGCGCTGCAGCGAAGGAAGCTCGGTGGAAGGTCAGCATGGGGGCGATTGTGCGCCGGTGCGAGGAGTGGATCCAGCGATTCATCAGATCGTCCACGAACCAGGAGGGGAGGCGCGCCTCCCGGCACCACACAGAAGGGCGCACGCTTCATGGTGCGTTTGCGACCAGAGGCGGTACGACGAGCGCGGTGCGCCCAGCTTGCCCGAGCCGGGATGTCCGCCAGGAGGGTCCGCTGGGGGCGGACGGGTGAGCGGGTTCTCACCGCCC
Organism: Myxococcota bacterium; assembly: GCA_022703255.1. GTDB lineage: Bacteria > Myxococcota_A > Polyangia > Polyangiales > Polyangiaceae > JACRCQ01. The sequence continues at coordinate 1,810 of JAKLDZ010000662.1, forward strand.
GGCCACGTCATGCTTGGTGGGTTCCGACTCGCGGTGGCGGGGCTGCTCGTGGGCGCCGTGGGGCTTGGAGGCTACGGCTGGACCAAGCGCAATACGCTTCGTCTCGCGAACGAGCTCGCGCGCGCCCGCGCAGAAGGCGCTGCGCAGTTCGACAAGCTCGAGACCTGCGCAGCCTCCCACAGGCTCGCAGAGGACCGAGTCGCCGAGTGCGGGATCCAGCGCGCTCGCGATCGCAACACCTTCACCACCACGCTGGAGCGATTGTCGCGCACGGGCAACGCAGCCCAGGCGGAGTACGCCGAGCAGCTCATGGCATTCACGACGCGGCTGCGCGGTTGCGAGGAGGCGAGCGCGACGGCGGCTGCTGCGCACACCGAGGAGAAGGATCGGCTCGCGACCGAATGCGCCACGCGCACCAGCGCGCTCACGGCGAAGACCGAGGAGCTGGAGCGGACGGTGCAGACCGCGTGTGGCGCAACCACCTGACCTTCTCGAACCACCCCGCCTTGAGCTCTCGCTCAGGTCCGATCAGCGCTCGCACGGCCGGAAACACG
>JAKLDZ010000663.1 GCA_022703255.1 Myxococcota bacterium
CTCCCGCGCCTTGCGTCAGTCTCCCCGAAACCCGGACCGCGGGCCCACTCGCCCCGCCCTGTCGCGAATCAGGTCTGGCGGAGGATGTCGGGGGGGGAGCGGTGGACGGAGCGTTCGCTGTGGCATGGGGGTCATGGGACTGCCCTCCGGTCCGACCATGGGGGGAGGCAGTGAGCTGGCATCGGGCGCGTTGCTGCAGTACGCAGCGGGACATGGGAAGAAGCGCCGCGAGACGGCTTTTCGTGTGCCTGGTCGTTTCGGGGCTGCTGGTGGCCGGCGAAACCCGCGCACAGGATGCGGATCCATGGTTCGGGCATGACAAGGTTCTGCATCTGACGGTGTCGGCGGGGCTTGCGGCTGGGGGCTACACGGCGGGAGCGTTCGCGTTCGACGCGCGCTACGAGGCGCTGCTCGCGGGCGGAGGTCTGGCGCTGGCGGCCGGGACGGCGAAGGAGGTCGCGGACCTGGCGGGGTGGGGACACGCGTCGTGGCGGGACTTCACCTGGGATGTGATCGGGACCGCGTTGGGGCTCGGACTGACGTGGGGCCTGGACCTGGCGGTTCGCGGGGTCGATCGGGCGCATCCTGCGCTCGGATCGCAGCCGCACGCGTTGGTGGTGCGGTTCTGATCGCCGGGGTCCACGGCGTGACGGAGCGATCGGGACGGGGGCTGGGACATCGTCGGGGGTGTGCTAGGGTGCGCATCCGATGAAGGCACCGTTGTGGGCGCCGTGGAGGATGGAGTACATCCTCGGGCCGAAGGACAAGACGCGCTGTGTGTTCTGCGAGGCGGTGGCCGCGCGAGGGGACGATCTGCGGGAGCGGCGGGTGCTGGTGGTCACGGACCGCTGTGCGATCCTGCTCAACACCTATCCGTTCAACTCGTCGCATCTGTTGGTGGTGCCGCACGCGCACGTGAGCGATCTGGAGGAGATGAGCCCGGAGGATCACGCGGCGATGTGGTCGCTGGTTCGTGAGACGGCGATCCGGTTGCGGCGGGCGGTGGGGGCGCAGGGGATCAACGTGGGGATGAACCTGGGGCAGGTGGCGGGGGCTGGGATTGCGGATCACGCGCACGTGCATCTGGTGCCGCGGTGGCTTGGGGACACGAACTTCATGCCGGTGCTGGCGGACGTGCACGTGATGCCGGAGTATCTCGACGAGACGTGGCGGAAGCTTCACCCGTACTTCGCGGATCTTCCTGGGCGCCGGGCGCCGTTGGGCTGAGCCATGCCGATCATCACGGACACGGGTCGCAAGCGAGCGTTGTTCCTGTGGGTCACGGCGGTGGGCGCGGTGGGGGCGCTGCTGTTCACGCGCGAGGTGCTGCTGCCGTTCGTGCTGGCGCTGGTGATCGCGTACGTGCTGACGCCGGCGGTGACGCTGGTGGAGCGAGCGCGAGCGCCGCGTTGGATCGCGGTGCTGGTGGTGTACGCGGTCACGCTCGGGGCGATCTACGGGTTCTTTGCGATGGTGACGCCGCGTTTGGCGCGAGAGGTGGCGGGTCTTCGGCAGGAGTTGCCTGCGCTGACGGTGCGACTGCGCGACGAGTGGGTGCCGGCGGTACAGGGGAAGCTGCGGGCGGCGGGGTTGTTGCGGAGCGAGGAAGCGGTTGTGCCGGCTCCGTCGGCGGGGGTGCCGGAGCCTGCGCGGGCGTTGAAGGTCACGCCGAACGGCGATGGTTCGTATGACGTACAGATCGCTGCGGAGCTGGAGATCAGCGAGGTGGGGCCGCACGCGTGGAGGATCGCCCCGGTGGAGGCGGAGACCGGGCATGGGTTCGACCTGACGCATGCGCTGGCGGGTTCGGTGGACACGGGCGTGGCCTGGGCGAAGCGCAACACGATGCAGGTGGTGCGCTTCGGATCGTCGGTGGTGGCGGGGTTGTCGCAGGCGGTGTTCAAGTTCTTCCTGACGCTGATGCTGGCGGCCTACATCATCATCACGCGCGAGCAGCTCCTCGAGTTCTTCCGGGTGCTGGTGAAGCCTGCGAATCGCGGGAGCTTCGATCACTGGCTGGCGAGGATCGACCGGGGGTTGGCGGGCGTGGTGCGCGGGCAGCTGCTGATTTGCCTGGTCAACGGGGTGTTGAGCGCGATCGGGTTCTGGATCATCGGGTTGAAGTACTGGCCGATTCTGGCGTTGGTGGCGGCGATCCTGTCGATCATCCCGATCTTCGGGTCGATCCTGTCGAGCGTACCGGCGGTGGCGATCGGGTTGACGCAGGGGGTGGGGGTGGCGGTGTTCGTGCTTGCGTGGATCGTGGGGATCCACCAGGTGGAAGCGAACCTGCTGAACCCGAAGATCTACGGGATTGCGGCGAAGATCCATCCGGTGCTGGTGATCTTCTCGCTGCTGGTGG
>JAKLDZ010000664.1 GCA_022703255.1 Myxococcota bacterium
CTGGGCGCTCGCGAGGTCGCGTGTGCCGCCCATGCCTGTCTCCTTGTCGGGGCGAAAGGAGACAGGCATGGACGGCAACCTCTTCGCACCCTTCCCGCATCACAAGCTGCTCGCCTACCAGGTCGCTCTCGACTTCGTGCGCCTGATTCACTCGACTCCGATCGCCGACGCCGAGATGCGCAAGCACGCGCGCGCCAGCGCCGGCTCGTGCGCACGCAACCTGGCCGAGGGCTCCGGTCGCACAAGCCGCGCCGACAAGCACCGCTGCTACAGCATCGCTCAAGGCGAGCTGTGCGAGGCTGTCTGCGCGGTCGAGATCGATCACGCACCGGGCGGCTGCTCCGCAGACCAGATGCATGCGGTCCACATGCTCGGCAGCCGCCTCAACGCGATGGTCACGCCGCTCGCCCGTTGATGCTCGTCGATGCGCAGGGGGCTGCGGCTCCCTGCGCGGATCGGCGAAGGGTTGAGGGCTGAGGGCTGAGGGCTGGGGGCTGAGGGGACGAAGCCTGAGGATGAAGTGGACGGGAGAGTCGGCGCATCCGGGCTCCGGGAATGCCAACTCTCATGGCGGCGGCAGGCCGTCGTAGACCGTCGCCACTCGCTTGCACCCAGGCCGGGTGCTCCGGAGCCGCCGGAGGTCGAGCATCCCCCCGCCCGACGTGCGCAAGCCTCTTGCGAATTGTCGCATCGCGCCGCTCCCTCCCACGCCTTGCGTCAGTCTCCGTGTAACTCGGACCGCGGGCCCACTCGCCCCGCCCTGTCGCGAATCAGGTCTGGAGGCGACCGCGCCACCGGTGCCATTCGAGGTGGTTGTCGAGCAGTTCGTCGAGTGCGCCGGCAGGGATGAGGAAGAGCATGGAATAGAAGGGGCAGGGGCGGAGTGCGACGGTGGTGTCGTGAGAGGGGGAGGGAGGTTGCGGGGTGAAGGAAGTGGGGAGACGCGGAGGGTGGGAAAGGGGGGGACACGAGGGTGGGACGCGAGTGGTCGGCGCCAGAGCGAAATCGCGATTCGAGCAGACGATGGGGCGGGAGGAGCCAATGGGGGCGAGGCGCTGATGGACGAGCGCGACAGGAAGCTTCGAGGCGATGCTCCCGTATGAGGACTCCGATCGAGATAGCGTTCCATCGATCTCGTTGGAGAACCATGAGACCATCGCTTGTCCTCGTTTCCACGGCCTCTCTGTTCGGAGCGGTCATCGCCGCAATTTCGTGCTCGAACTCGAGCGATCCGGCTCCGCCGGTGGATCAGGCGTCCGGCTTGTGCGGGACGTCGATGAGCATGGGCGAGGCCGCGCAGGACGCGTGCGTCAACGCGCATTGCTGCACGGAGTTCACGGCGTGCGATGGGAACGCGGGGTGCTCTGCGTGCCTCGGTGGGCAGGGCAAGGGCTGCGAGTCCAACCCACTGCTTCGTGCGTTCTGGAGGTGCCACGAAGAGGATCACTGCGACACGACAGCGGGCACGGGCGGCGCGGGCGGGGAAGTCGGAGCCGGGGGCAGCGCCGGGACGGGAGGCGTCTCGATTCCCCCGGATTCCGGGGCCGATTCCGCGCCGGATGTCGAGACCGACGGGAACGAGGTCAAGTGCGGTGACGGGAAGCGGGCGGGCGACGAGCTGTGCGATGGTGACGATCTGGGTGGTGCCTCGTGCGAGTCGGTGCTCGGCGCCGCAGCGGGTGGAACCCTGGCTTGCGGAGGATTCTGCAACGCGTTCGTCACGGAAGGGTGCTTCGTTCCGGGACCTTCTTGTGCCGGGACAACCGGCACGGAGTGTCAAGGGACGAGTTGTTGTGCGAGCCTGGTCGTGCTCGGGGGGGCGTTCAAGATGGGGAGGAGCTCCAGTGGCTCCGATGCCGTCTCCTGGGGGCAGCTCGACGAGCAGCCCGAGCACAATGCAACGATCACCAAGTATCGTCTCGACGAATTCGAGGTGACGGTGAAGAGGTTCCGCAAGTTCGTGCAACAGTACGACGGCACCCCGCCCGCGCAGGGAGCAGGCGGACACCCGAAGATAGGTGCCAGCGGATGGAAGAGTGAATGGGATGTCATGCTTCCTGCTTCGAAGACGGAGCTGGCGGTGAGTCTGAAGTGCGACTCCGTATTCCAGACATGGACGGACGCCGTTGGTGCGAACGAAATGCGGCCAATCAACTGCGTGACATGGTACGAAGCATTTGCGTTCTGCGCGTGGGACGGAGGGAGGCTGCCCACGGAAGCGGAGTGGGAGTTCGCGGCAGCAGGGGGAAGCGAGAATCGGTTGTACCCCTGGGGATCCCAGCATCCACACCCGGCCCTTGCGTCCTTTGGCTGCGATTCAGACGGAGCCGTCGGGTGCAGCTTGAACGACATCCTCAATGTC
>JAKLDZ010000665.1 GCA_022703255.1 Myxococcota bacterium
GATTCGGACGGCTGACTTGACGCGGGCACTCGCGTTGGGGGCGCGGGACGTAGGCATGACGGCGACGATTCTGGAGCGGATGTTCCAGGGTGCGGATCATCCGGTGCCGGCGGCGTTCGGCGAGGGGCTGTACTTGAAGAGCCTGATTTCGCGGGTGGAGGTGCGTTGAGGATGACGGAGTCGGGAGCGGAGCCGGATCGGACCTTTCGGGGGCCGATCGTGTCGCCGGTGGCGTGTCCGGGGTGCGGACGGCTGGTGGATCCGCTGCGCGCGGGGCACGTGGCGATTTTTCACGATCGCTTTCAGTACTTCTGCGACTGGTCTTGCCGGCAGGACTATTTGACGCACGACCCTGAGGGGCATGCGCCGCCGAAGTCGATGGAGCCGCTGCGGAAGCCGTCGGCGCGACCTGCAGCGCGGGGCGACGCGCCCAAGTCGAGCGACGGGGAGGAGCGGGAGACGATCCTGGCCAAGGGTCGAATGGAGGCGCAGCCGGAGCGCGAAGACGTCGAGGAAGCCGCGGAATGGGCGACGCAGGGAGAGCCGGGGGCATCGCGGTCGGATCTCGGGACGCTGCTGCTGTTGAGTGCGACGGTCTCGGGGGTGTTGAGCCTTGCGCTTGCGCTGGTGGGGACGTCAGCGACGGTGCTGACGGTGCGCGTGGTGGTGGGGGTCGTGGGGGTGGCGTTGCTGACGGCGCGCGCGGTCCTGACGCGTCGGGATCCTGCGGATCCGCACCCGGCGGTGGTGTTGGTGCCGACGGCGGTGGCCGCGGTGGTGGCGATCTGGGCGCGGGTGGCGCGACAGCCCGTGGCCGAGGACGCGGCGATTCTGACGGGGCTGGCGGTGGTAGCGGTCGGGACGACGATCCAGCTTGTGGATCACGTGCGTCGGGAGGCGTCGGCGACGCTGGCGCACCTGGTCGAGGCGTTGAACGCGCCGGCTCGCAAGGTGGTGCCGTCGGGGTACGCGGTGGTGGCGGCGCAGAGCTTGCGTCCCGGAGAGGAGGTGGTGATCGACGCCGGGGAGATGGTCCCCGCGGACGCGACGATCAGCGCTGGAGAGGGGACGGTGCTTCCGTGGATCGACGCGGTTTCGGCCTCGAAGAAGGGGCCTGGAGATCCGTTGGTGGCCGGGGCGAAGGTGTTGACGGGGAGGGTTCGTGCGACGGTGTCGTGGGCGGGGATGGATCGGGCGTGGCTGCGCACGAGTGCGGATGCGCATCGGGCGGCGCATGTGGTGACGCCGATCGCGAGGTTCGGGCGGGTGTTCGTGGAGAGCGGAGCACTGGCGGCGGCAGCGCTAGCGGGGCTGGCTGCGTTCGTGAACAACGCGCGGCCGGCGACGGTGATTCTGACGGTGGTGGCAGCGCAGCTTGCGGTGGCGTCGGCGGCGACGGCGGCGATGCCGGCGCTGCACGTGCTGCGCGGGGTATTGGAGGGGCTGGCGAGGGGGATTGCGTATCAGGATGGGGCGGCGTGGGATCGCGCGGCGCAGTCGACCGCGATGGTGTTTTGCGCGCGGGGGACGCTGCTGCTGGGAGAGCCGCAGGTCGCGGAGATCGTGCAGCTCGGGCAAGCGACGCCGGAGCACCTGCTGTCGCTGGTGGCGGGAGCGGAGCTGGCGGCGTCGGGGCCGATCGCGTCGGCGGTGCTCCGCGAAGCGAGAGCGAGAAAGCTGCGCGCGGATTCGGTGCGGAGCCCCACGGTGGTGCCGGGGTTGGGAGTGACGGCGATCACGTCCAACGGGGAGCCTTGCGCGGTGGGGAGCCGAGTGCTGATGCTGAACCAGCACGTTCCGATCGCGGCGGTGGAGAACAAGCTGGCGGAGCTCGAGGCGCACGGGCGCACGGTGTTGCTGGTGGCTGTGAACTCGAGGCTCGTGGGGATGGTGGCGTTGCAGGACGGGCTGCGACCTGGCGCGCGGGCATCGGTGCAGTACCTGCTCGACGCGGGAGTGGAGCCGGTGCTGCTGTCGGGAGACGCGCGCGAGACATGCGAGGCGATCGCGCGTTCGTTGGACATCGAGCACGTGCGACCGGAGGTGCTGCCAGCGGATCGGGCGAACGAGATCAAGCGGATCGCGGAGTCCGGGGTGATCGTGGCGGTGGTGGGGCGGCCGACGGTGGACGAGACGGCGTTGGACGCGGCGGACGTAGCGGTAGCGCTGGACGCGGCGGGGTCGGCGATGTCGGGATGGACCGCGAAGCTGGCGGGGGACGACGTGCGCGACGCGGCGAGGGCGTTGGTGTTGGCGCGCACGAGCCGAGGGCACGCGCGGGTGGCGGTGATGCTGGGAGCGGCGCCTGGGGTGGCGGCGGCGTTGTCGATCGCGTTCGGGCTGCTGCCC
>JAKLDZ010000666.1 GCA_022703255.1 Myxococcota bacterium
CCATGCGCGCCAAGTCCCTGCACACGAGCGCGATGTGTCGAAGCCCGAGGATCCGAGGTCGGTTCATGCCCCGTCTGTGGAGCCGCGGAGCGCCTCGGTCAATCGCTCCCCCTCGCCCCTCTTCTCCTGCTCGCCCCGTCGGGAGACTCGAGTCGCCCGGCGCCACTCGTCACCCCTCTCCCCGCATCCTCCGCACTTCCTCCACCCCGTTGCGGAAGATTCGGATCCCCTCTCCCTCGTCCCTCAGCTCTCCCCTCAGCTTCTTGCGCGTCCATTGCGGGTGGTGAATCCCGTACAAGTACGCATCCGGGTGCGGCATCAACCCGAAGACCCTCCCCGTCGGATCGCATATCCCCGCGATCCCCCCCCGCGAGCCGTTCGGGTTCCCCGGCCAGGCCTCCGTCGGATTGCCCTTCTCGTCCACATAGCGCAGCGCCACCTGCCCCTCTCCCTCTATCCGCTCCAGCACCGCCTCGCTCTCCGCCAGAAACCTCCCCTCCCCATGACGCGCCGGCAGCTCGATCTCCGTGATCCCTCGCGTCCACACACACTTCGTCGCCGGCTCCACCCGCAGCCTCACCCACGCGTCCCGATAGCCAAGCCGCTCGTTCGCCGCCAACGTCACCCGCTGCCGACCGTAGTCGCCGTCGAGCCCCGGCACCAGCCCGAGCCTCGCCATCGCCTGGAATCCGTTGCAGATCCCGATCACCAGCCCGCCTCCCACGATGAAGCGCTCGAGCTGATCGCCCAGCCTGCAACGCAGTCGATTCGCATACACCACCCCCGCGCCCAGGTGATCGCCGAACGAGAACCCCCCGATCATCGCCACGATGTCGTAGCTCCCCAGCTCCCTCCCCCCTGCCAACAGCTCCGCCAGCGGAACCTGTTCCGGCTCCGCTCCCGCCATCCGGAACCCCTGCGCCGTCTCCGCCTCGCAGTTCAGCCCCAGCCCGGTCAACACCAGCACCCGCACTGCCGCCTCAGATGCCATCGAACGTCCCCTTCCAGACCGCCTTCAGCTCCTCCACCCCGAGGTCGATCCGCGTCGCTCCCCCATGCCGGATCCGCACCCGCCGCCCCGTCGTCACCTCCCCCACGCACGCCCACGCCACCCCCGCCATGTGCGCCTCGAACGCCTCCGCACACCCCGGCGAAACCGTCACCACGAACCTCCCGTTCGACTCGCTGAACAGCGCCGTTTCCGTCGCCAATCCCCGCAAACCCGGGTCGCGATCCAGATCGATCGAAACCCCGAGCTCCCCCCCCATCGACGCCTTCGCGAGCGCCACGCCAATCCCTCCCATCGCCGGCGAATGACACGACTCCAACCACTCCCGCGCAATCGCCTCCTGCACCTTCCGATAGAGCGGTATCGTCTCCGACGCGTCCACGCGCGGCACCTCACCCGCTCCGCGGATCCCTCGCCATCGAAAGTACTCGGACCCGCCCAGCTCGTCGCGCGTCACCCCCAGCACGTAGACCCTCGCCCCCGACGTCTTCACATCCATCGTCACCGCCCGACGCACGTCGTCAATCCTCGCGATCACGCTGAACAGCAGCGTCGGAGGAATCGATATCCGCACCCCCCCCATCGTCGAGTCGTTCTTCATCGAGTCCTTGCCCGAAATGCACGGCACGCCATAGGCCCGGCAGAACTCCGACAACGCCTGCGTCGAACGCACCAGCTGCGCCAGCTTGTGCTCCCCGTCCGGGTTCGCCTCGCTCACGATCGGATCCGGCCAGCAGTAGTTGTCCAGCCCCGCCATCCGGTCCAGTCGCGCCCCCGTCCCCACCGCCCGACGCACCGCCTCGTCGATCACGCTCGCCGTCATCCACCGCGTGTCCAGCTCCGAGTAGAACGGGTTGATCCCCTCGGAGAGCACGAAGCCTTCGGTGCTGCCGTGGTCGATCAGGAACACCGCCGCATCCGACGGCAGATCCTCCTTCACTCCCACGAAGGGCTTGACCACCGTGAGCCCCTTCACCTCGTGGTCGTAGTGCCGCGCCTTCTCCTCGCCGGAGGCAATGTTCGGGGAGCGAAGCATTCCGACGAGTGCCTCCTCGAAGCTCGCGGGTGCGGTGTGTGCCCGCGCGACCACCGGCGGAGGAGGAGACCACCGGGCCCGCAATCGCATCCTCGGCAGACCGTCGTGCAGGAACTCGAGCGGAAGCCACACGATCGGCTCCCCCTCCCAGCTCACCTCGAACAAAAGCAGCGAAACATCGTCCGGCATGGCGTCCCCCGTTCTCTATTATAAGGTTTAAAGCTCAACAAAGAACTTTAACCCTTTTCCGCCACGTCTGCAAGCCGCAAGACCAGCGCGCCCGAGGAGC
>JAKLDZ010000667.1 GCA_022703255.1 Myxococcota bacterium
CCGAAAACAAGGCCCTGGGCAACCCGACCATCGACGACGTCAAGCGTTGGCTGGGCGCAGAGGTCCTCTACGGCAAGCCAAGCATGCTCAATCTGGTGAGTAACTACCTGGTTGCGGCGATGCAGATCAGCAACGCGCAGAAGTACGTGTTCGTGCTGAACGGCGACAAGGTGGAGCGACGGGCGGTGCAGACCGGATACGACGGGGGCAACTGGCTGGAGGTGCTGTCGGGGCTGAAGGCTGGGGAAGAGGTCGTGATGGCAGGCGCCGATGGACTGGCCGACGGGGCCGCGGTGCGGGTCGCGCGTGACGTCGATCCGTACACGGGGCAGCGGCGCGCGGAGAACCCGAAACAGGAACCCAAGCAAGAGAAGGCACACGATTGACGCGCGCGCGTGATGCCGTCGGCCCGCGATGCTGGCGGGCGGCGCAGCGCACGAAGCGGCAGGTGGCAGGACCATGTGGCTGACGCGACTCGCCCTCCGCAATCCCATCTTCATCCTGATGATGTCGTTGATGGTCTGCGTGCTCGGGTACGTGTCGTTCACCCGGCTGAGCGTGGATCTGTTCCCGGAGATCTCGATGCCCCTGGTGCGGGTGGCGACCTTCTACACGGGGGCCGGTCCCGACGACATCGAGAAGTCGATCACGGAGCCGATCGAGCGTTCGGTGAGTGCGACGCCCGGTGTGGACAGGGTGGAGTCGTTCTCGAAGCAGGGCGTGTCGGTCGTGAGCGTGTACTTCAACTTCGGCACCGATCTCGACAACGCGCAGTTCGAGGTGTCGCAGCGGGTGGCGCAGATCTACAACCAGCTTCCGACCGGGATCCAGCAGCCGTTCGTGATCAAGTTCGACATCAGCAACATGCCGGTGGCGTCGGTGACCGTGAACGGCGAGGGGCTCGACGAGCGGCAGCTGTATGACCTGGCGCTGAACACGATCGAGCCGCAGATCGAGCGTCTGCCCGGGGTGGCGAGCGCGAACGTGGGAGGCGGGCGCACGCGTCAGATCCTGGTGAAGGTGGATCCGGACGCGTTGCGGGCGCGCAACCTGGCGATTCTGGATGTGGTGTCCGCGGTGCGGAGCTCGAACCTTCTGCTGCCGAGCGGCAACCTGCGGGCCGGGGAGCGCGACTACAACGTGTTTTCCAACACGCAGATCGCGGAGCCCAAGGACCTGGGCGACGTGGTGTTGCGGGTGGGCAATGCCGGGGCATCCACGGGGGCGCAGCCGGTGCGGGTGTCGGACATTGCCGAGATCGAGGACGGGGTCGCGGATCAGACGGAGATTGTGCGGATCAACGGGCAGAGGGCGGTGACGCTGCGGGTGCAGAAGCAGCCGGGGGCCAACACGATCGGGGTCGTGGACTCGCTTCGGGAAGCGCTCCCGAAGATGCGCGGGATCCCGCCGAACGTGCGGGTCGCCGTGTCCTTCGACCAGTCGAGGTACATCCGCGCCTCGGTCAGCTCCCTGGAGCACGAGGCGGTGTTCGGCGGAGCCCTCGCGGTCCTGGTGATCCTGCTGTTCCTTGCGAACCTGCGCGCCACCGGGATCATCGCGGTGGCGATCCCGCTGTCGATCATCGCGACGTTCATGCTGCTGTACTTCACCAAGCAGACGCTCAACATCTTCACGTTGGGCGGGTTGGCGCTGGGGGTGGGGCGGCTGGTCGACGATTCGATCGTGGAGCTCGAGAACATCCATCGACATCTGGAGACGGAGACCGATCGGACCAAGGCGGTGCTGGGAGCGGCGCAGGAGGTCGCGATGCCGATCTTCGTGTCCACGGTGACGACGATCGTCGTTTTCCTCCCGGTGCTGTTCCTGACCGGAGTGGCGCTGAACCTCTTCCTGCCGCTGGCCATGACCATCGCGTTCGCGCTGATCATGAGCTTCTTCGTGTCGCGGACCGTCACGCCGCTGATGTGCCTGTACACGCTCCGCTCCGGGGCGGGCGTGCGCAAGAACGTCGTCGTGCGCGGGATCGAGCATGCGCTGAGCCGTCTCGACGACGCCTACGCGCGGTCCCTCGGGTGGGTGCTGAGGCACCGGCTGATCACGGTGGTGGCGATCCTCGCCGTGTTCGTGGCGTCGCTGGGGCTGATGCGGAAGCTGCCGACGGAGTTTTTCCCTGCGACGGACGAGGCGCAGTTCTCGATCAACTTCCGGACGCCGATCGGGACGCGGGTGGAGAGGACCGAGCAGGTTGCGATCCGTGTGGAGGAGGCGGTGAAGCGGGCGCTCACGCTTCCGGGCAAGGGTGGCGACAAGCCCCTGTACAACATGGTGTTCTCTTCTTCGGGGCTCCCTGCCGGACGAGGCGGCCT
>JAKLDZ010000668.1 GCA_022703255.1 Myxococcota bacterium
GTCATTTCCCGCTCTTCGCGATGACAAGGTGAAGTCGCGCGAGCGCCGGCCGTGGACGCCCGGGTCGTGGGGGCCCGAATCCCGCTCACCGGCTCGGACACCTCGCGGCATCGCGCCGGCACGGCCTCGACTCCATCGCTCGCTCTCGCTCCGCTCGCGCAGGCCCCAGGGACCAAAGCTCCTCCAGAGTCCGGTCCATCACGTTGCCAATCACGGGTCCCCAGAAGTCCGCAATCCGGACATCGCCGTTCGGGTCCACGCAGGCATGCTCCCATATCGCGCGACACGGATGGATCCGGCTGCGATTCGCGTACTCGTCGTCGGCCAGGAACCGCGTCGCCTCCGGATCGTCGCCCAGCCTGCAGATCCACACCGGCGGCGGCGCCACGTGCTCGACCACCACCAACCCGAGCGCTCGCCCTCGCTGCGCGGCCCTCTGCGACGCCTCGAGCGCCTCCTGATCGCCCACGCGCTCCCTTGCGGCCAGGGGCGACTTGATCACGAGCTCCTCGAGCTTGACCCAGTCCACGCCGATCGACGCCGCCAGCTCCATCAGCTCCGTCAGCTCGGACAGGTTGCGACGCATCACCACGCACGACAGGCCGAGTCGCAGATTCCACCCCCGGTCACGTCGCAGCCGCACCGCCTCGCGCAGGTGACCCGCGACGACCTCGAGCCGGCAGCCGACTCGGAGCGAATCGTTCGTGCCCGGGCGGGCGCCGTCGAGCGACACCATCACCGAGCTCCCCCCGAGCTCCACGAAGCGCTCGACCGCGGTCGCATCGAGCAGCATGCCGTTGCTCAGCAGGTGCACCGTGGTCGGCAGGCCGTCGCGCGCCTCGCGCAGCACCTGCAATACGTCCCAGAAGATCGGCGCCAAGAGCGACTCGCCGCCGTGCACGAAGCCCACGTACGAAGCGTGCGCGAAGTCGTCGCGCAGCCGCTCGAGCACCGCGCGGCTCATCCGACGCGCCGAGCCTTCGCGCGTGTGGCGCGGGGATTCGTTGATGCAGTGCTCGCAGCGCAGATTGCACTGCTCGGTCACCGACAGATCGATCCGCACCGGCCGCGTCCCGGGCGCGGGCACCGAGGCCCGGAACCGCTGATCGAGCAGGGCGAGGTTGGCGCGCACCTGCTCGCGCACGCGCTGCGATCCCGCCGACGACCGGCCGCGCCGCAGGATCACGCCCGCGTCGGGGCCGATCATCACGGACTGCCCCCGCACGACCACGTGGCCGACCGAAACCAGCGGCTCGATCCGATCGAGGCGATCGTCGTCGAGATCGAGCTCGACCGGCTCGCTGCCGGCATGGATCACGACATCCACGGTCTCGCCTCGCGCGGAGCGACGCAGGACCAATAGGTGGCCTTCGGCGAACTCGATCGACAGATCCCCCTCGCGCAAGGCGAGGCTCGAGGCACGCGCGGCCAGGAGCCGTCGCACCAGGGCGCGGAGGCCTGGATCGCGCGCGTCGTCGGTCCACGGCATGGGCGCCCGGTCGCGCCACACGGTCTCGGGCTCGAGCTCGGCCACGGTGGACGACATGCCGATCTCCTCGCCGTAGAGCAGCGCGGGGACGCCGGGCATGGAGAGCAGGAAGAGCAGGCCGAGGGCCGTGCGCTCTGCACCGCCGCTCATCCCGGCCAGGGTCGAGAAGCGCGGGTGGTCGTGCGTGGACAGGAAGCGCACCGCCGCCGCGGCCCCAGCGCCTCGGAGCAGCTCGGAATCGAGCAACCTCCGGGCCGCGTGCGGAGCATCGATCGTTCGTGTCGCGATCCAATCCCCTGCCAGCGCGTGGAACGTGAAGTCCGTCGCAGCGTCGACCGCCCCCTCTTGCCGCCACCGCCACGCGTGTGCGGGAACGACCTCCCCGAGCACGACGCCGTCGGACCGCACCGCCCGCAGACGCTGCCTGATCGCACGCGCAAGCTCCCACGGGACCTCCGCCGCCGCGTCGAGGCGGAACCCGTCGACCCCCGTGCGCGCCCATCGGTCCGCGACCTCGAGCGCAAGCTCTCGCACCTGCGGATGGTCGAGATCGAGCAACGGAGCGTCGTGGCGCTTGCCGTAGTGCCGCATCGCCGCAGGATCGCCCTCCCACAGGAACCACGACGCGAACGGCGAGGCGCGGCCATGCTCCAACACGTGCTCGTAGGGGGGGAATCCCCTGCCCGCATGGCAGAACGACAGATCGACGAGCACCCGCATCCCGGTGTCGTGGGCGTCCCGCAGCAGGCGATCGAACGCCTCGTCGCCCCCGAGCGCGGGGTCCACGCGCATCGGGTCCACCAGATCGTAGCGGTG
>JAKLDZ010000669.1 GCA_022703255.1 Myxococcota bacterium
TCACCGCCGCCTGGTGCAGCCGATTCGTGCCGCTCCCCAAGCTCGAAGACGTCATCGCCGGCGCCGTGGGCCTCAATGACCGCGAGCTCGGCTACAACACGGCCTTCGTATACCCCCGGCTCGGCATCGGCACCCTCGCCGAATCCATGGCTCGCGACGTCCCGGGAATCGAGCTCGAACGCGCGGCGTCGCGCATCGACCTGCACGCCCGGCAGGTGCACTTCGACGACGGCGAAATCGTCTCCTGGGATGCCCTCGTCTCGACCTTGCCCCTCGACCGGCTCTGCGCCCTGGTGTCGGACCTTCCCGACGACATCCGCACGGCCGCCTCCCGCCTTCGCTGCAACCCGCTGTGGTATCTCGATGTCGCCCTCGACGTCCCCTGCGGCCAGCCCTTCCACTGGGTGTACGTCCCCGAAGAGAAGTACCCGTTCTACCGTGTGGGCTGCTACTCGCACTTCTCCGCAGCCCTCGCCCCCGAAGGCAAGTCCTGCCTCTATGTCGAGCTCGCCGATCGGCGCGAGCCCGACCTGCTCACCCTGCTTCCGGATGTGGCCGCAGCGTTGGTGGAGATGCAGTTCATCCAACGTCCCGATCAGATCTTGTTCGCGCGCAAACGCCGGATCGACTACGCCTACGTGGTCTTCGACCACGACTACTTCGAATCGGTCGCCACCGTGCAAAGCTTCCTCCGCGATCACCACGTGCTCTCCACCGGTCGCTACGGCGGGTGGAACTACTCGTCGATGGAGGATGCCCTGCTGTTCGGCCGCGACGCTGCCCGCGAGACCCTCGAGATCGCACGATGACCCAGAACGACTCCCCCCTCATCTCGATCGTCATCCCCGTCTACAACGAGGAGGCCATCCTCCACGCCGCCGTCGTCGACCTGCGCGAACGGCTCGCCCCGCTCGGCTGGAGCTACGAGATCGTCCTGGCCGAAAACGGCTCGCGCGATCGCACCGTCGAGATCGCCGAACAGCTCGCCGCGAAGTACCACGACGTCCGCACCTTCTCCCTGGGCGAGCCGAACTACGGCAAGGCCCTCCGGCGCGGAATCACCGAGGCGCGTGGCGCCCTCGTCATCTGCGACGAGATCGACCTGTGCGACGCCGAGTTCCACAGAGCGGCCGTGGCGCTCCTCGAGAGCCGCGAGGCGGATCTCGTGATCGGATCCAAGCTCCTCGAAGGGTCGAGCGACGAGCGCCCGTGGGCACGCAACTTCGCGAGCCGCGTCTACAACGGCCTGCTCCGCGTCACCCTCGGCTTCCGCGGAACCGACACCCACGGCCTCAAGGCGTTCCGACGCGATGCGCTCATGCGCGTCGTCGAAGAGTGCGTCGTCGACAAGGACGTCTTCGCAAGCGAGTTCGTGATCCGCGCCTACCGTGCCGGTATCCCCATCCGCGAGATCCCCGTGCGCGTCATCGAGAAACGCCCCCCCTCGATCAAGCTCTTCAAGCGCGTCCCGACCGTCATGCGTCAGGTCGGGCAGCTCGCCTGGGCCATCCGCGTCAACCGACGCCTCGGTTGATCCCCTACGCAGACCGCTTCGCCGCCATCGACTCCAGCAGCGTTTTCCCCAGAACCAGAGCTCCAGCGAGCGCGAGCACCATCCCGACGATCATCCCGCCCAGGAGCCAGGGCGCCACACGAACACCTCGAAGGAAACGCCCGAGCAGCGTGAACTCCGGCTCCAAGGCCAGCTCTCCCTGCAGCGCCAATGACGACGCGGCCGCTGCACAGACGTACGCAGACTGATCCGGCCTCTCCGTCTCACCACAGGAAAGGGTGCAACCGACCATCGTCCTGGAACCGGCGTACGAGGACAGGACGTGGACGCCATGGATCTTCGCGTGGTTGTGTGGCCGGTTGGGGTTGTCCTCCACCAGCAGCTTCTCTCCCTTGGCGCCCTTCGGTTCGAGCTCGCCGTGGGCCGTGAACCGCTGGCGGTAGAGCAGTCCCGCATCCTCGGCAACCCCGGGGTCGAACGTGTCGAGGCTCGCCCCCTTGCTCAACTCCGCGCGCGCGAAACCGTTCATCCGATCGAACACCAACAGGTGCGCCCCAGGAGCCCAGTCGGCCACGTCAGCCTCCACGCACACGAGCTGCATCGCGTCGGAGAACGAACGACCGTCCGGCGCAACGAACACCGTTGCGGGCTTCCAAACGCGGGAGAACACGACCCGGGCCCCGTCGATCTGCGCAAGCTGCTCCGCCATCCCGCGCTCGAAGGCCGGAACGAAATGCGCGTTCGTGATCTTGTCGAACGCGGGCATGCCGAGGGGGA
>JAKLDZ010000067.1 GCA_022703255.1 Myxococcota bacterium
CTTCGTCGTGCACGTCGCCCACCGCGAAGGCTCCCCGCGCGCCTCGCTCTCGGGTCGCATCGCCCTGTGGATCGCCGCCGCCCTGCACTCGTCCTTCGTCCTGCACTACGCCTTCGGCTTCCAGGTCTGCCCCGTCAAGACCATCCACCTCGCCATCTCCCTCGGCGTGCTCGTCGCCGTCTTCGTCTTCCTCGTCGCACGCATCGGACCCCGCGCCAGCGCCCTCGGCCTCTTCGTCGCCCCCATCGCACTCTGCACCCTCCTCGCCAGCAGGTTCGTCCGTTTCCCCGCCGTGCCCGAAACCCTGCACAACCGCCTCCTCCCGTTGCACGTCACCGCCAACGTCGTCGGCGACGGGCTCTTCGTGATCGCCGCCGCGGCCGCGGCCCTCTACCTGTTCCAGGCGCGCCAGCTCAAGAACAAGCGCGGCGGGCGCGTGGTCGGACGCATCCCGCCCCTCGACACGCTGGACCGCATCGAGCACCGGCTGCTTTCGGCCGGGTTCGTGTTCATGACGATCGGTGCGGTGACCGGCACGGTCTGGATCGCGAAGCTCGGAAGCGGAACGGCGCTCGAGGTGGCGCGCACGCTGCTCGGCTACCTGACCTGGGTCCTCTTCTGCGCGGTGCTGCTGCTGCGCGCCACGCTGGGCTGGCGCGGTCGGAGGGCCGCCATCGGCACCCTCGCCGGCTTCGCTCTCTCGATCGTCGTGGTGGCGCTCTACCTGCTCGGCGCCGGGAGCGGCGCGCCATGATCGTCGCGGTCGGCCTCTCCCACAAGTCCGCCCCCGTCGAGGTGCGTGAACGCCTCGCCATCCCTGCCTCCGAGCTCCGAGACGTCCTCGACAACCTGCGCGCTTGCCCCGAGCTCTCCGAGGCCATGGTCCTGTCCACGTGCAATCGCGTCGAGGTGTTCGCTGCCGCGAAGCTCGCTCACGATCTCGACGGCAGCCTCGCGACCGAAGCGGTCACTCGAATGCTCTGCGAGCGAGCCGGGCCGGAGCTGTGCGCGCGCGTCAGGGACCACCTCTTCCAGTTCGCCGACGACGCCGCGGTCCGACACCTGTTCCGCGTCGCCGCCTCGCTCGACTCGTTGGTGGTCGGTGAGCCGCAGATCCTCGGACAGGTCAAGGACGCGTTCGATTCCGCGTGCCGCGCCGGCGCCATCGGACCGCTGCTCGGCCGCGCCGCCGCCAGCGCGCTGCACGTCGCGAAGCGGGTGCGCAGCGAGACACGCATCGGCGCCGGTACCGTCTCCATCTCGAGCGCAGCCGTCGATCTCGCGCGCCAGATCTTCGGCAACCTCGACGGTCGCGTGGTGGCCCTGCTCGGGGCCGGCGACATGGCAGAGGCCGCAGCCAAGGTCCTGTGCGACGAAGGCGCCAGGCTGCGCGTCGTCAACCGGAGCGTCGAACGCGCCCAAATCGTCGCCAGCGCGTTCCGCGGCAAGGCGCGGCCCTGGACCGAGCTGCAGCGCACCCTCGTCGAAGCCGACGTCGTGATCTCGTCCACCGCCGCCCCGCACGTGGTGCTCACCCGCGCCCTCGTCTCGGGAATCCTCAAGGCCCGGCGCGGACGCAGCCTCTTCCTCATCGACATCGCGGTGCCGCGGGACGTCGAGCCGCAGGTCAACGACCTCGAGAACGTGTTCCTGTACGACATCGACGATCTCGAGCGGATCGCGGCCGAGACCATGAGAGGGCGTCTGGTGGAGGCGCAGGACGCCGAAAGGATCGTGGACGAAGAGGCGCATGCCTTCGGCGCCTGGCAGGGAGGATTGCAGGTGACTCCCGCGATCGTGGCACTGCGGTCCCACCTGCAAACCGTGCTGTCGGCCGAGGTGGACCGGAGCTTGTCGGGAAAGCTGCGGCAGTTCGGCCCCGACGAGCGCAAGGCGCTCGAGGCCATGGTGACCGCCGCCGTCAACAAGCTCGCACACACCCCCTCGACGCGTCTGAAGGAAGCGGCCGCCGAGGGCAACGCGGCAGCGCTCCTCGAGTCGCTGCAGACGCTGTTCGACCTGTCCTGGGAGGAGCCGTCGCGCGACGCGATCCCCTGCTCCCAACCACCGTGCGCGCTCGCCGCCGATGACGCCCCGGAGCCGCCCTCGGTGCGGTGCCCGCGCGACCGATCCGCCGGCGCACCGGATGCTCCGAAGGAGGCCCCATGACCGGCTCCGGATCGCTCGTCATGGCGACCCGCAGATCCCAGCTCGCCCTGGCGCAGTCCCGCGCCTTCGCCGCGGAGCTGGCCACACGCTCCGGCGTCAAGATCACGGAGCTGCACGTCGTCACCACGGGCGATCGCGTGCAGGACCGTCCCTTGTCCGAAGTCGGCGGCAAGGGCCTGTTCGTCAAGGAGATCGAGGAGGCCTTGATCGAGCACCGCGCCGACTTCGCCGTGCACTCGATCAAGGACGTCCCCGCGCAGCTCGCGCCCGGGCTTCGCATTGCCTGCATCCCGCGCCGGGCCGACCCGCGCGACGTGCTGGTGTCGTCTGCCGGACTCCCGCTTCGGGAGCTTCCCGCGGGCTCGAAGGTCGGCACCTCGAGCCTGCGGCGCGCGGTGCTGCTTCGACGGCTCCGACCCGATCTGGACTTCGTTCCCTTGCGGGGAAACGTGGACACGCGGCTGCGCAAGGTCCGCGAAGGCCAGGTGCAGGCCGCGGTCCTCGCCAAGGCTGGCCTCGACCGCCTCGGCCTGTCCGACGTGGTCACCGAGATCCTCGATCCCGTCTCCTGCGTGCCCGCTGTCGGCCAGGGCGCCCTCGGGATCGAGTGCCGCGACGATGACCCGCGCACGGCGTCGCTCCTCGGCGAGCTGCACGACCCCGCCACCGCAATCGCCGTCGCCGCCGAGCGTGGCGTGCTCATCCAGCTCGAGGGCAACTGCAAGCTCCCGATCGCGGCGCACGCGGTTCGCGCCGAAGACGGGCGCATGGTGTTGCGAGCGATGCTGGCCCGCGCGGACGGCACGGAGCTGAGGATCGAGCAGCGGGAGCGCGCGTGGCCCGGCGACGAGCGGGAGGCGGAGGAGTTCGGGCGCGGCGTCGGGGGGCTTCTGCGGGGATGACCCGCGAGGTCAGGGTCTTGCCCGATCGCGAGGCTGGTGTATGAGTGAGCCGAGCGGGGTCGCCCCGACGCCCGACATCTCCCATCTAGTTCGTACCACGAAGGAGTCAGGTCATGCAGATCTCCTGTGACGCCATCATCCGGTTCCCCCGCCAGAAGGTCTGGGAGACGTATCGCGATCGGTTGACGGACCTGCTGCCGTACCTGCCGAACATCCGCGGGATCGAGATCAAGGAGCGCAAGGAAGAGGGCGGCGTGATCAAGCTGGTGAACGTGTGGCGCGGCGGCGGCGACGTCCCCACCGTGGCCAGGGCGTTCCTGAGCGAGTCCGCGCTCGCCTGGACCGACCGGGCGACCTGGCGCGACGACAAGTTCGAGTGCGACTGGCTCACCGAGACCCACGCCTTCACCGAGGCCGTGAAGAGCTCGGGCACCAACCGCTACTTCGAGGTCCCCGAAGGCACGCGCCTGGAGATCCGCGGCGACCTCACCATCGACGCCGCCAAGATCAAGGGCGTTCCGCGCCTGCTCGCCGGCAAGGTCGGCAGCGCCGTCGAGGAGTTCCTCGTCAAGACCATCAGCCGCAACCTCACCGACGTCAGCAAGGGCGTCGAGCGGTACCTCCAAGAGCACAACGGCTGAGCACGCTCAGTCCGGCGCCAGCGCCGCATCGTAGAAGTACACGAATGTGATCGCCCCGGCCGCGATGTTGATCGCCCACGGAATCGTCACGTTCCTCCCCGGCATCGAGTACTTCAACGTCAGCTTGTCCCCCGGGAACGGCGACGCCTCGATGTTCACCGCGAAGGCCAGCCCCGTCGTTCCCGTCCCGGCTGCGTCGTCCCGCGACCACACCTTCCCCCCTTCCGTCAGGTAGAGCACCGCCTCCGCCGCCTTCGACGGCGCCATCTTCGCAAACGACGTCCCCGTCGGATCCGCGGTCGAGTTCAGCACCGTGATCAGCAGGTGCCCCTTGGTCGGATCGAGGGTGACCGGCGGCGTGACCGATTGCGCGATCTGCTCGATGGGAGCCTTCGGCAACACCGCGACGTCGAACGAGCCGGACTCCGTCGGGATCTTCGCCCCCCACAGCGACGTGAACACGCCGTTGGCACCGTCGATGTCCTCCACCATCAGGGGAGCGCCCTCCGCCGCGGGCACGTCCTTCAACACGAAGCCACCGTCGGCGTCGTACGTCGCCGTGTACGCCACGCCGTCGACTCCCCAGCTCACGCGCGCAGGGGACCCGAGCAGCGGCGTGTCGGAGGTCAGGAACGGCTTGAACAGCGGCTCCTTGGTCATGTACAGCCGTCCGGACTGCGTGTAGCGCGCCGCGTCCGGAGCCCCCGCATCACCCCCTTCGGCCTCCCCGTCTGCCGCGTCGATCACCGCCGCTTCCGGCGGCTCCGCGTCGATCTTCGGGGCACACCCGGACCCGAAACACCCCTCGCCGATCGGCGCCGACTCGGGGCCGTCACTCCCGGAACACGCAGACAGCAGTGCCGCGGAGGTCAGCAGGATGATGCCAACGGCGGCATGGCAGCACAGATGGTTTCGATTCATGTCGGATCCCCTTTGGGGGAGGCCAGTAAGTTCCCCGATCGTAGCGGATGTCGGGGGGGCGAGACAACGAGGTGACGGCTGTGGCTGTGCCTCCGCTCTCCGATCCGCTACAGATCGCTCCTGCATGCTCGCTGCTGACCCCAGAGCCCTCGTCGGTTCCACGGCCCTGACCGACCTGCGGGTCGATTCGCTCGTTCGCGTGGACGGCACGCTCGCGACCTACGTGGCGACGAGCACCCCCGACGGCCAGGAGTGTACGCTGCGCGTGGCAATGGCTGTCCCGTTGCCCCACGAGCGCGACGCGGCCGTCTCCTCCGAGCTCCGCCGCCTCGCGCGACACGCGGTGGGCGTCCGCGGCCTGTGCGCGCCACGCTCCGCTGGCGCCGTCGTGATCGGCTCCGAACGCCTCCTCGCCGTGGCTCATCTGGGAACCGCCCGCGAGAGCGCGGAAGACCGCATCGCGTCGGGTCCACCCGTCCCCTTCGACGAAGTCCTGCTCCGGCTGCAGCCGGTCGCCGCAGCGCTGTCGGCGCTGCACGATCAGGGGCTGGTTCACGGTGCGCTCCACGCCGGCGCCGTGCGCCTCGGCGCCCTCGGTCCGATCCTCTCCGGGTTCGGGCTGAGCCAACTGGCCCTGCTGCTCGGTGGCCCCACGGCCGCCCGCGACGTCGTGCCCCCCCGCGGCCGCGTCCCCGAACAGGTCGGCATCGTCGCCGCTTCCCCCACGCCCGAGAGCGACACCTACGCCTTCGCCATGGTCGCCTGCGAGCTGCTCGCCGGACGCCCCCTCACCTCCGAGACCGAGCCGTCGGCGATCGCCCGCGCCATCGACGATCCGATGGTGCGCCCCACGCCGGCTTCGCTCGGGGTGACGCTGCCCGCCCACGTCGAGGAGGCGTTCCGATCCGCTCTCGCTGCGCAGCCGCGGGAACGCGCGGTCACGCCCACCGCGCTGCTCGCTGCCTGGAGCGCGTCGCCGCCGAAGCCGGATAGTTCGCACGACGAACCATCTGCCGTGCAGGAGCCCGAGCCGCAGCCCCGCTCCCGCCGCGTCCGCTCCGCGCTCGAGCGCGTGAACGCCGAGCGCACACCGCTCGCACCGAGTCCCCCTGCGCCGGCTCCGAGGGTGAAGCAACCTGCCTCCGACCCCTCGGCCTGGCTGATGTACCTGCTGGTGCTGCTGGGCGTGCTGCTGCTGTTCGGGGGCGCCGCCGCGATCTTCGTGTTGGCCCTGCGCACCCCGCGCGCCGTTGCCCCGGCCACCTCCGCACCCGCCCTCGCCCCCACCGCCCTCGCCCCGTCCTCCCCGAATCCCACTGCCCCGTCGTCGCCGACCCCCGCTCCGACGACGGAGCCGACCGCGGCTTCCCCGGATCTCTCTCCGGCTCCCTCCGCCACGGCCCCGCCGCCCGCCGCCAAGGCCGCGCATCCCGGCCTCCCCGCGATCTGGCCCGATGACCTCACCGCCCTCGTCCCGATTGCCAAGGAGACGCCGGTCCTCGGCTCGCGCGAGGCCCCGGTGACCATCGTGGTCTTCGCGGACATGCAGTGCCCGCACACGCGCCAGGCCTATGGGGTGCTCGAGCAGGTGCGACGGACCTACGGCGACGATCTGCGCATTGCGGTGAGGCATCTTCCGATCGCCTCGCACGACAAGGCGGCGCTGCTTGCGGAGGCCGCGGCCACGGCCGGCGCTCTCGCGGGCCCGCAGGTTTTCTGGAGTGTGTTCGAGCGCTTCACCACCCACCAGGCCACGCTCTCCGACGACACCATGTTCCAGGCGATCGAGCGCTCCGGCGCACCGATTGTCGCCGTGCGCCGCGCCCTGGAGGAACACGTCTACCAGAGGATCGTCGAGGCGGACCGCGCCGTCGCCCACAGGCTCATGGTCCGCGCCACCCCGACGCTCTTCGTCAACGGCAAGCGCATCGAGGGCGAGATCACCAAGAGCGACCTGGCCGACGCGATCGATCGCGAGACGATCGCCGCGCGTCTGGCGTTGTCGAAGGGCACGCCCAAGGCGAAGCTCTACGCCACCCGCGTGACGTTCCACGTGACCTCCGCCGACGCCGACCCGGAGCGCCGCCGGTCCCCCGGACCGCGCGCCAGACCGTAGCCCTACAGCCGCGTGTCGATGTGCATCCCGCGCTTGAGGCCGTCGAGCCACTTGCGACGCGCCTTGTCGAGCTCCTCGGTGTACACCCTCTGCGCGAGCTGATCGCGGACGTCCTCGAAGGTTCCGAAGCGCGATGCGTCGCGGGCGCTGACACGCACGATCACGATCGCGTCGGCATAGGTGAAGGGCGCCGACACCTGCCCCACTTCGAGACCGTGCGCTGCGTTCTCGATCGGCTCCTCGAGCGATCCCGGCCGCTGCGGCCCCAGATCGCCCCCGTGCTCGCGCGTCCTGGCGTCGTCCGAGTACTTGCGCGCCAGCGCCGCGAAGTCCGCCCCCGCGCGCGCTTCCGCCGCGATCCTGTCCGCCAGCGAGCGACGCAGCTGCGCCGTGGCCCCGGGTGTTCCCGCGGGCACGTTCAGCACGATCCACTGCAGCGAGTAGCCGAGCTGAGTGCGCTCCTCACGCTGCAGCTTCGCGAACAGCGCCCGCATGTCCTCGTCGGTCACGCGCACGCGCCCCTTGACGCGCAGCTCCAGCAGCTTGCCTTCCAGTAGCTGGCGACGGATCTCGTCGCGGTACTCCTGCGCCGTCAACCCGCTGCGCACCGCCTCCGCGATGAGCTGGTCGATCGTGAGGTTCTGCATCGCCGACAGCCGCTCGAGCGCCGCGTCGATCTCCTCCGAGGTGATCTGGATGTGCTGCCTGTCCGCCACCTGACGCTCGATGACGTCGTCGATCATGCGCTGAAGCATCTGGCGCGTGATCGTGTCGATCGCCTGGGCCTGCTGGGCGCCGGGCGGGACCTTCTGGTAGATCTGCGCGAGGAACGGACGGGTCCGGGCGCGCAGCTCGCTGAGCAGGATGGCTCGCTCGCCCACGACCGCGACGACCTTCTCGACGACGACGGCCTGGGCGGAGCCGGCTGCCCCGCACACCAGGGCAGCGGTCAGCACGGAGGTCCTGAAGAACGCGTTGAGCTTCACGGCAGGACGGCTGTGTAGCACAGTTGCGGCCCGGACCAAGCATCGTTGCGTCGGGCCTCGCCCCAGCCCCCCCTCGCACCTCAGGTGCGAGGCTCCTAGAGCCGGACGTCCGAGCGGATGTCCGGATCGGCGTGGGCCTCGAGACGGTCGATCGCCTCGCGCACCTCGGAGGACTCGGAATCGGGGATCTGGATCAGGAAGTGGACGAACAGATCGCCGGGTGTGCGACCCGCTTTGGAGACCCCCTTGCCCTTCACGCGCACGACCTGTCCGCTGCGCGCGTGCGGGGGAATCTTGAGCGCGACCTCGCCCTTGGGCGTGGGGACCTTCACCTTGCCGCCGCGATAGGCTTCGCCGATCGTGATCGGCAGGTCGACGTGGAGCTGGTCTCCTTCGAGGCGGAAGCGGGGGTGGGGCTCGACGTGGATGGTGACGATGAGGTCCCCTTTCGGGCCTCCGAAGGGGCTGGTGCCGCCCTGACCCTTGATGCGCAGACGGCACCCCTCGGTGGCGCCGGGAGGGATCCGCACCTGGATCGGCTCGGGCTCGGACGACAGGCGCAAGGACACGGTGTTGCCGTGCACTGCCGAGGCGAAGTCGATCGTCAGCTCGCTCTCGACGTCGTTGCCACGCGCCTGCGCCGCGGCGCGTCCTCCGCCCCCGCGGGCGCGACCGAACAGATCGCCCAGCATGTCGCCGAGCCCGCCCCCGCCGCGTCCCCCGAACAGATCCTCGAAGTCGAAGGTGCTGCCGCCCCCTTCGCCGCGATACCCGCCGCGTCCGGCGCCCATGTTCGACCACTGACGGTATGCCCGCGCCTTGTCCGCGTTGAACCCCTCGGACATCGCCTGCTCGCCGAACTCGTCGTACAGCGCTCGCTTCTTCGGATCCCCGAGCACCTGGTAGGCCTGGTTGACCTGCTTGAACCTCGCCTCCGCACCCTTGTCCCCCGGGTGCTTGTCCGGATGCAGCTTCGACGCGAGCTTGCGATACGCCTTCTTGATCTCGTCCGCGTCTGCCGTCCGGCTCACGCCCAGCGTCGAGTAGTAGTCGGTCGCCATGTTCCAACCCCGGAACCTACGTCCACACGCGCCCGTCGGCAACCGGCACCAGGACCCCGACCCGCCGCGCAGGACGTGAAAACCCCGGCCCGATGAACTACGCTTCGCGGCCGTGACCCCGACCTTCCGACCGAGACACGCCTCGCCGTTCGTCGCTGCTTTTCTGCTCGCAGCCGGCTGCGGCGCGGAGAGCTGGACCCCTCCCCCGCCGGCGGGCGTCACCTGGCAATACGAACACCAGGGCTTCCGCGAGCGCAGTACCAACGTCTTCGCCGGATCGATCGCCGGCCCCTACGGCGGCATGGCCTACGGAGGAGCTTTCTCCTTCCGGCACGAGTCCGAGCTCAGCGGACGCGCCGCGGCAGACCCCTTCGCGGAGTCCACGCCGATCGACGGCTACCACTTCAACGAGCACCTGGGAGAGCAAGGGCAACGGCTGTCTCCGATCGCGGCTCCCGCGGCCTCGGTGCCCGGGCCTGCCGCTCCAGGCTCTTCCTCCACGCCTCCGACACCGTCCGCTGCGCCCGTCCCGGCCGGAGGGCAATCGACATGGTGACCGCCGCGCGCCTCTCCGTGCTGTTGGCGGCGCTGCTTGCCACCGGCTGCTACTGGAGCCATCCGCCCACCGCGCCCCACGGGCACCACGCGCCCAAGAAGGCCGAAGGGCTGCCCACGTTGACGGTGAACCCGACACCGCCGCGGCTGCGATCGCCTCGGGTCATCGTGCTCGGCCGTTTCTCCACCGTGGGGGTCCAGCCCGTCGGCTCGCTCTACGACTACGCCGACTACGAAGCCTCCCCGCTGATCCGCACGTACTTCTTCCGGCACGCGAACCTGGAGCTGTTCGAGCACGTGAGCGATGCGCTGCGCGCCACCGGTCTCGACGTCCGCAAGGACTACGCGACCACCGGCGAGCCGTCGCTGCTCGAAGGTCCCGCGCGCGCCCTGCGCCCCGTGATCGTGCGCACCCGCATCGCCGCGCTGCAGCACGATCAGGTCCGCACCGACACCGACCCGCCCACGGACAACGAGGTGGTGCGTCTGGTGGTGGACGTGACCGTGATCGAGGCGGACGGCACGGAGCGCTACTCGGCGCGTCACGCGATCTACGGGCGTGTGACCTGGCAGGAGGATCTCGACGTGTTGCGCCTGCTGGGGTTGGAGCTGGGGGAGCGGCTCACGAAGGACGCCGGATTCCTGCGCGCGATCGAGGCGAGCCCGCGAGGTGTGTCGTGAAACGAAACATCCGCGACGCCGCCGTGACGCTGGCAGCCGCTGCCGCCCTGACACTGCTCCCCGGCTGCGGAGAGGAGGCGGTCCGGGTCGGCACCCTCCGCGGGATCCCTGCCCTCCTCGGCCCCCTCGGCTACGCACCCACCGCCTCCCTGTCGGTGTCGGCGCCCGTCGATCAGCGTCCGCAAGTCGAGCACGCGGGCGACAACATCCGCACGAACCTGTTCTTCACCACGATCGTGGTCACGCACTGGGAGCGTCGGGGCAACTACGTGACGAACGACGAGGTGGCGAGCCCGATGGCGGGCGCGGAGCTGCACGAAGCGATGATCGACGCGCTGCGCACGGCGAACGTCGCGAGGGAAGTCGTGCCGTCGGGGGAGGCCGAGTTCTCGCTCGAGACGCGGATCGATCACCTGTACGCGACGCACCACGCGGTGAACTCCGGGACGGTGATGGTGATGGAGGGGAGGCGGGACACGCACGCGGCGGTGGGATCGAAGTCGCGGCAGTATGCGGCCTACGGCAACGTGGTGCTCACGGCGAAGCTGGTGGATCACCGGAGCGGCGGGGCGCGTGTGATCTGGGAGGAGCAGCTGGTGGGCACCGGGCAGCAACCTCCTGGGAAGAACTACAAGGCGGCTGCGCAGACGGCGCTGCGCGAGGCCGTGGCCGACGCGCTTGCCACGCTCTCGGTGCGGGTGGGCGCGGCGCTCGACCGCATCCAACGCGGTCCGACCGGCCCCGCCTACACGATTCAGGGCCTGCCTCCGGTGTTCCTCATCGAGCGGGTGAGCAGGTACCGCAGCTTCGTCGAGCGCGTGTACGTGGACACGGCGTCGGGTCACGTGCTGCGCCACGAGATCGGGCCCAACGCCGATCCCGCGCTGGCCCGGCCCGGGGAGTGGTTGCTGTCGCGCAGGTCCCCGGAAGGCGTGGTGCTCACGCCGGAGGCCTACGAGGGCTACGCGCGCGCGCTGGCCGCGCGCTATGACCTTCGCACGGTCGACGACCTGTCGCGCTACCACTTCTTCGGGGTCCGCGCCGCGCCGTGACCCTCGCGGGTCCGCGCGGATCGTTCGTCACACGAACCGTGTCGCGAGCTGGCGCACCGCAGCCAGCGAGTCCACCTCTCCCGGCAGCAAAGGGAGCTCGGTCATCGCCGCGTCGATCCCGGCTCGCAGGCGCTCCAGGCTCTCCTGCTGGAGCGCCTCGCGAATCGCCCGACGCGCCCCCACCGCCAGGGCCTCGTCGCCGGGAGCCGCGGGGTCGGTTCCGTGGCGCAGCAGCGCCTCGCGCTCGGCCGGGGACAGGATCGGGGGCAGGACCCCGTTGACGACGACCTGGGCGACGGGGAGGTGGAGCTCGCGATCGACGGCGTCGAGCAGCTCGAAGGTCTCGGAGACGGGCATTTCCTCGGGGAGAGTGACGACGACGATGCCGGCCTGGTTCGGGTCGGAGAAGAGGGACCAGGCGCGGGCGGCCTCGCGGCGCAGCAGTCCGGGGGGAGCGACGTCGACGATCACCTTGGGGCCGCGGAGCATGTCGAGGCCGTGGCCGGTGGCGGGGGCGTCGAGGATCACCGTGTCGTACTTCCACGCGCCGTCCGCGCCGCGCTCGGTCGTGTGATACCAGGCCTTGCCGAGCATCGCCCACTCGTTGAGCCCCGGAGTGGCGCGGAAGAACGCGCGCACGAATGGGTTGTCCATCACCGCGTGGTAGACCGGCCGCACGCGCAGCACCATGTGGCCGTACTGCGTGAGCGCCGCGTCGGGGTTCATGTTCACCGCGAAGATGCGCGGCTGCAGCTCGACAATCTCCTCGCCCACCGCGGGGCCGTCGAGCAGGCGGGACAGCCGCTCCTTGGCCTGGCACATCGCGCACAGCACACGCTTGCCCTGCGCTGCGAGCCGCAGGGCGAGGGCCGCGGTGACCGTGGTCTTGCCCGTGCCGCCCTTGCCGGTGACGAACAGGAACCGCTTGTCGGAGAGGGCGGGAGTCAATGCGGGCACCGGGAGCTTGCGGTCACTTCGCCTGCAGCAGGCCCTTGAGCAGGGCCAGCTTCTGATCGCGCGTCAGCCCGACCTTGTCCCGCTCCGCCGCCGACATCTCGGCCTTGAGCACCAGCGGCTCGTCGCCCACCCCGAAAAGCTGCTTGCCCGAACGCGCCACGATCCACTCCGTGCGCGGCTCGTCGCTGCCTTCGGTCAGCAGCCGGTACGCGCCCTCGCCGAGGTTGTTCTCCTTGGCCGCTCCCTTGCGCTTGCCGATGGTCTGCAGCGCGTCCTTCGCCTGGTCGGCGTCGGCGCGTGTGATCGAAAGCACCCGGTAGCGACGATCGCCGTCCTTGTAGAAGCCGGTGGCGCCCGCGATCGCGCCGGTGAGCTCGAAGGCGTTCTTGGGTTCGTAGACGATGCCGAGCGGGAGCCGCTTGTCTTCGGGGAGCGCGGCGGCGGAGGCCGGGAGCGTGGGGGCTCCGGGGAGCTTGGCGGCGACCTCGCGAGCGAGCACGGACAGGATCCTGGCGCTCGACTCGGCGACCTGCTTGGGGCTCTCGGTGTCGTTGGTGTAGGTGAGCTCGACGAAGAGCTGCCCCTTGCAGAGGTTGGCGGTGCCGGTGCCTTGGGCCGATGCGCCCGGGAGCTTCATGTCGCGCGGGAACTTGTCCGCGGCCGGATCGTTGTCGCTCACGACCCGCTTGGTGAACATCCCGTAGGCGCCGTCGGGGGAGCCCATGCGGGACACGATCACCTCGACCGAGCCGTTGCCGCCCGCGCCGTCGACGTAGCGGAACGTGGTCACGCTCTTGAGGCCGAAGCTCTTGTACAGCTCGCAATCGCCGTTGAACGCCTCGGTGCAGACCGCGTCGATTCCCTTCGGCGAGCCCTCTCCGAACATGCGCGTCTCGCCGTTGGGATCGACGCAGTAGCCGCCCACGGTCCGGGGGAAGACCGCGGAGAGGGAAGCGTCGGCGAGGGTTCCGCCGCCGGAAGCGCACGCGGCCTTGGGAGCGGCGGAGCCGGCGGGTGCGGAGAGTCCGGGGGGCGGGGCTGGAGGGGGGTTGCGCTCCTTGCAGGAGACGAGGGCGAGGGAGCAGAGGGCGGTGAAGGCGAGGGGGCGGGCCCAGGGGCGGTTCATGGAGGCTCGGATGCCACGCGAGCGATGGGGAGGGCAAGGGATTCCGGTGGGGGAGGGCCGTGGGGGCAGCGAACCTTTTTGCGTACCGTCGCAATCGTTAGCGGAAACCCGCGGCAACGCCGCGAGGTTCGAGGGTTTTTCGGCCATTATCGCAGCGAGCGACTCGGCACGCCCCTTGCTGTCCAGCCCCGTGGGCTCTTGTGCCATGAATCCTGACCAACCCCTTCCCCCACGCCGCACCCCCGCCTCCCCGCGGGGCCCCTCGCGTGCCTACACCCTCGTCGAGCTGATGACCGTGGTGGTCATCATCGGGATCTTCGCCGCGATGGCCCTGCCATCCGTCGCCAACCAACTGCGCGAGCGCAAGTCGGCCAACGTCGCGCAGCAGCTCACCCAGTTCTATCGCACGGCTCGGATGCGCGCGATGGGGCGCGGGTCGGCGGTGCTGGTGCGTTACGACTCCGACGGTGCGAAGCTGATCGCGATGCGCGAGGCGATCGCGGGGGTGGCGGGGATGAACCCCTGCGAGCTGGCGCCGATTTCGAGCTGCACGATGCCGGCGAGTCGTTGGGACGACCCGACGGCGTACCGTCAGCTCGACCTCATCAAGCCCTTCGACAACACCGTGGGCACGCAATACGAGGTGACGCGGATGCAGCTCCGGGATTCCGCGAACACGGTGAAGACGAAAGCGGACATCTGCTTCACGCCCGGGGGCAGGGCGTTCTACCGCGAAACCTTCGGAGCGGGACTCTTCACGTCGCTCAACCACGTGCCGAGCGTACGGGTGTACTCGATGAAGGACGGCATGCAGGTGGGGCCGGATCGGTTCGTGTACGTGCTTCCCAACGGCATCGCGAGGATTGGGAAATGAGAAGGACCGAGCGCAGCGCCAGTCGCGGCACGACGATCGTCGAGGCGATGATGGGGCTTGCGATGCTGGCCATCGGCGCCTCCGGGATCATCGCGATGCAGAAGGTCACGGTGGTGGCGAACCGCGATGCGCGCAACATCGAGGTGGCCAACGAGATCGCGCGCACCTGGCTCGAGCGGCTGCGTGCCGACGCGATGGTGTGGAATCACCCGTCGTCGGCCAACTACGTCTCCGATATCGGCGAGACGCTCTGGTTGGGGCCCAACGTCAAGACGCCCGGCTCCGAAGCGTGGTTCCGCCCGGTGAACACGAACCTCGGGCTGTACGGCGTTCACGATGCGCTCGGGCGCGACAACCCGACGGGCTCGCTGGCCGGCCCCTACTGCGTGAACATGCGTCTGACCTGGCATCGTCCGAACCGGTCGATCCGCGCGGAGGTGCGGGTCTACTGGCAGCGGCAGAACCTGGCAGGGACCGGCAAAACGCTTGCCAATCCGTTGTGCGGGCAGACGCCGGGCTCCCCGCCGAACATCCAGTACGACACGGACATGTACCACTTCGTGCACGCCACGACGTTGATCAACCAGAACATCGCGTACTGAGGCGATGACCATGCGGATCACGAAACCGATAGCAGCGGCCAGAAACAGCTCGAGGGGCTTCACGCTCATGGAGCTGATGGTGGCCATGGCTGCCGGCCTGCTCATTGCCATCGCGGCCTTCTCGTTCTCCCGTCAGGCCACCCTGGCCTTCGCCCGCGAGTCGCGCGTCGCCAGCGCCCAAATGAGCGTCCTCGCCGGCTTCCAGCGTCTGCAGGCCGACGTCGCACGCGCGTCGTACATGGCCTCGCCGAACTTCAACCGCGACGCGTCGACTGGGCGTCTGTGCGGCTACGGCGACTGGCCTGCCTGGCTGCGCAACTTGTCGCTCACGGGCTTGCAGGTGACGCCGCAGGGTTCGCAAGGGGCGTTGAAGACGGTCGCGTTGGGGGACGGGAAGTTCCCCGACACGATTCGGATCGTGGGCAACCTGGCGACGACCGAGTCGTACACGGTCATGTCGATCAT
This sequence comes from Myxococcota bacterium, assembly GCA_022703255.1. Taxonomy (GTDB): domain Bacteria; phylum Myxococcota_A; class Polyangia; order Polyangiales; family Polyangiaceae; genus JACRCQ01. Next base: position 15,109 of record JAKLDZ010000067.1, read on the forward strand.
GCAGGGCGCCGGGGTCGGGCACGACATCTACATCCGAGTCAACGACGGCCCCTCGACGCGATCGGGGTTTGCGGGTGCTTTGGGTGGGGAGTTCAGCAACGTGTTCTTGCCGGGCCGCATGGTGCGCGTGCTCGACATGCAGGGGCGGCAGCACTACTCGGTCATCTCCAGCGCGACCTGGAACAACGGCCAGCCCTTCATCACCACCGCGTGGCGTCTCCCGCTCAAGGGCGAGATCACCTCCGGCGCCGCCACCATGGCGCTGTGCGGGATCGACGGCTTCGGCAAGGAATCCCAGGTCAACGTGGTCAGCATCGTGGACTACGGCATCGCCAACCTGTCGGGCGCGGCGATCCCCCAGTACACGAACACGATCTACTCCGCCGACGCCACGGGGCCCGGCGACGACACACGCACCGAGTTGGTGCGGCGCGAGGTGTTCCTCGGCAACTCCGCGCCCGTGCAGTTCTACCTCGACAACACTGCGGTTGTGGCGGCCGAGTACGCCATCGACCTGCGCGCTGCCCTGTGGACCTCCAATCGCAGCACCGGCGGCTGCACCGTCGCCTCCCAGGGCCTGGCGTTCTGCGACTTCAACTCCGCCGGCATCCCCACCTTGATGGGCGTCGGCGCCTGGGGAACCTACGTCCTCGGCATGCCCGTGACCGGCCCAGAGTCCGTCAGGACGATCCGCCTCCGCCTCGCCGCCCGCTCCCGTGAGGTCGATCGGAGTGTCGCTCTCGACCCCACCGCCTCGGGCTACTCCCCGCCGCTGATCCATGGCGCCACCTTCCGGCACCAGGTGGGAACGTTGGGCTTCGCCAGGGCGCGCACGCTCATGGCCGACGTCGCGCTGATGAACCAGCGAGGTGACGCGTGGTACTGATCTTCAAGCGACCGAGCCACCGCAGCAGGCTGCGCACGCGCCGTTCCAGGGCTGCCGAGCGCGGCGCGACGATCTTCATCGTGCTGCTGGTGCTCACCGTCCTCACCGCCATCGGCGTCATCTCCTCTCGGATCGCGGGGCTCAACCAGCGTTCCGCGGGCTACGACCGTCAGGCGACGCAGACCGGCTACGTGGCCGACTACGCGTTGCTGGCCTCCCTCGACGAGATGAACTGGGGCACGACCGGTGCGAAGCCGTACTACGACCTGATGATGAGGGGCACCGAGTCGTGCACCTCGAACCAGTACGTGGACTCGGGTGTCGAAGGGGGCATGCCCTGCTACAAGATCTTCAAGGGCGAGATCCAGAGTCGGCTGCAGCAGTCGGGGTCGAGCGTGGTCCTGTTCGACTACGACGGCGGCAGCCTCGGCCCGGGTCCTGCTTATGACCCTGGCAAGAGCCAGCCCGGCAACGCGCAGCCCGACTGGGTGGTGGAGCTGACCGACCCGGGTCCCGCCGGGCCGGTGGCAGGCACCGACCAGGGCGGCACCGGCATCGCCGGCAAGTACGTCCAGATGACCGTCACCGGCGTCGGCCAGGTGCGGCCCCGTTCCGCCGGCCAGGCCGCCTGCGGCAGCGCCGATGACAAAGCCGCCGCAATGTCGGCAGGCACCAAGACCACGCGGGCCATCGCCAGGGTGCCGATTCTGTAGAGCTCGAGGAGAACTGCCATGCGTCGAGTCCAACTCCGGTTCGCTTCCAGCCTGGTAGCCGGCCTCTTGCTTGCGACGGCATCCGACGCCTTCGCGGAGGACACGCAGTACTCGCCGCCGGACGTGCTGCTGCTCATCGACTCTTCGGGCTCGATGGCCAGGACGACGTTCCGCGAGGGCACCACCAACTGGGCTCGTCCGGTGTGCGGGAGCTGGGCGTCTCCCAAGCCGATCAATGTCAGTGCAACTGCGGTCACCGACGCGGGCAAGACGTGGACGGCCGCGGACCGGTGGACGATGCTCGTCAAGGTCCTCACCGGCTCGGTCAAGGGCATCTCCTGCGTCACGCAGAATCGCGCCGACAGCGACTTCGTCGAGGAGTACCGGCTCGGGGCCGAGGCTCCGATCGACTCACGCAACGGCGGCTACCACATCGCCTACAACCGTCTCGTCGCCAGGGAAAACGGCGTCTCGTGCACGCCCGCTCCGTCCTGGGACGCGACCGTGCGTTCGAATCTGGCGGAGGACGCGCTGTCCTGGCCGATCACGACGACTGGCGAAGGCCCGGTGTTCTGGCGCGTTGCGGAGCCTTTCGTGCAGGGCCAGACGGAGGTGTGTCCCTTCACCCCGCAGGAGAACGATGGTCTGATCGATCAGTATCGCGAGGCAGCGCGATTCGGGTTGATGACCTTCGATACGCAGGAGCAGTGGCTGAGCGGCGGGATTTCGAAGGTCGGCATCGGGATCAACCCGTCCAACCGGGACGCCAACTACCTGCCCGGTATCCTCGACACCTGGAGCTTCTTCGAGAACTGGCTGTCGGACAACGCGCTGATCCCGTCGTTCGCGGGGGACTATCACCTGCCGGGGTGCGGAGCGGCGAGCTCGACCACCCTGTGGGAGCTCGGAGCGCGGAATCCGGCCGCGCCCCCGTGGGAGGGCCGGCTGATGACCTTCGGCCCGGCCGACGCCACGCCTGCGGAGATGATCGCCAATAACGAGCGTGTGCAGCAGGCGCTGCTGACCGTGCGCCCCTTCGGCGACACGCCGGTGGCGGCGATGCTCGACGACGCGCGCGCGTTCCTGCTCAAGGACACCAACAACATGCCGCCCTACATCGGCGGCAAGGTTGACACGACCTTCATCAACACCCCGGACAAGGGGTGCCGCAGACGCGTCGTGGTGCTGCTGACCGACGGCAGCCCGACATCGGAGCTGCGTCCCGACTGCGAGCTCAACGGCGGCGTGTGCCCCTACCCCAAGCCCCAGGACACCGCCGAGATCCTCAAGAACAACAACGTCAAGACGTACGTCATCGGCTTCTCGCTTTCGAACGGCGCCTCGAGCTGCAAGACCCTCCTGCAGAACGCCAACGCATGCAGCGCCGCGGCGCTCCCGCCCTGCGACTCGTCGTGTCCGACGGCGAAGTGCGCCTTCGGCTACTGCCTCCCCAACGCCGCGTCCGAGCAGCTCGCCACCTGCTGCGTGATGAAGAACATCGCCAACAAGGGCGGCACCGACCCGTTGTTCGCGGAGACCGAGACCGAGCTGCAAAACGCCTTCGACGTGATCGTCAACACGGTCACCGAAACCAACGAGAGCCGCACCGTCCCCATCTTCTCGGCCGGCGTCGGCCAGTACACCGGCAACGGCCAGATCGCCGCCGCCGAGTTCCTCTCCTCGTATCGACGTCGCGTTGGCGACCTGATGGAAGGCTCCCTCGAGCGCCAGCGCTACGTCTGCGAATCGACGGGCGGCAAGCTCGACGCGGTCCTGTATCCGGTCTCGGAGCCGACCGGGGACCGGCTCGGCAAGCTGGTCGACGGCCCGTCCAGCATCAACGATCGTCGCATCTACACG
>JAKLDZ010000670.1 GCA_022703255.1 Myxococcota bacterium
CGAGCACCACCGGGATTCCACGCGAGCGGAAGTGGTCCGCGAGCGCGTACCCTCGCCTCGCCGTGCCCGTCAGAATCGAAATCCCCACCAGGTCCGCCTGGAAGTCGAGCGGGACCTTGTCCACGCTCTCGTCGACGAGCGTGTACTCGATGTCGGGACGATCGGGGGTGAGGGCGGCGAGGGTCGTGAGCGACAGCGGCGCTTCGCGCGCCGAACGCACGTGCGGCCCCAGATGGAACTTGTGCATCTGGGCGTCGGCCATGATCAGAAGCACCCTCATCGCGCCCATCGTCCCCCAACAGCCCGCGGCCGCGGATCTCCCTGTCGTCGTCTCGCGCGGCCGGTTGCCGCGATCGGCGCGACGCTGTCGCACGTGCGCGGTCCCGCGGATGCAATCGGACTGCGGAGCGATCGCGCGCCGTCCGTCATGAGCCCTGCATCCATTGCAAGCGCAGGGGCTCCTGGGGACGTGGCAGCCTGGTAGGGAGCAGCTCCCCGCGGAACCCCAGATCGCCCAGCGGGTAGTTCTCGCGCTGCGCAGCCTCCTTGCGGAGCAGCACGTTGATGAAGAGGTACATGCGCAGCAGCTCCGCGGTGGGGGTGTTGGTCCTGCCCATGCGACGCAGGATCGAGCCCGGACCGTAGAACAGCTTGCGCGCCTTCACGCACTCCTGCTGGATCAGCTCCGGCGGCAGCTTCGTGCGATACGGCACCTGCCCGTACTCGTAGCGAGCGTCGAGCCACCACTTGTCGTACAGCAGCCGCCCCTCACTCTCGAGCCGCTCGTACAAGGCGGTGCCCGGGAACGGCGTGCAGTGGTTGAACGCCATCATGAAGATCTTGTTGTCGATGCCGAACTGGACCGTCCGCCGGAAGCTCTCGAGGGTGTCGTTGTCGTAGCCGAACACGAAGGTGGCGTAGAGCAGCAGCTCGTGCTCGTGCAGGCGCCGGACCGCCTCCGCGGCCCCCCCGCGCGCCGTGTTGAACCCCTTCTTCATCGCCTTCAGGTTGTCGTCGTCGAGCGACTCGAACCCGATGAGCACCCCGAGACACCCCGAGCGCTTCATCAGCGCCAGCAGCTCGCGATCGTGCGTCATGTTAATCGTGGCCTGGCTGACCCACCTCACCTTCAGCGGGATCAGCGCCTCGAACAGCTCCTTGGCCTTGTCGAGGTGCGCCACGATGTTGTCGTCGACGAAGAAGAACAGGTTCTTGCCCTTCCCTTTGGTCTCCTTGAGCGCCGCGATCTCCTCGGCGATCACCTTGGGGCTCCGCATGGTCTGCGTGGCCCCGAACCCGGTCTGGATCGCGCAGAACTCGCAGCGCATCGTGCAACCACGCCCCGCCTCGATCAGCTTGAAGGGCAGGTACCGCTTGTCGCCGAAGATGCTGCGGTCGGGCATCGTCTGCGTGATGTCGGGGCGGACCTGCGCCCTGTACAGGCGTTTCATCTGCGCCTTCTGGAAGTCGGCGAGCACTTGCGGCCAGAGCGCCTCCGCTTCGCCGACCACCACCGACTCGGCCCAATCCACGACCTCCTCGGGCACGAGGGTGGGGTGAAACCCGCCCATCACCACCGGAACGCCGCGACGCCGATACTCCGTGGCGATCTGATACGACCGCTTCGCCGTGTAGGTCTCGACCGTGATCGCCACCAGATCGGTGGGGGAGTCGTACGGAATCTCCTCCATCCGATCGTCCCAGAACTCCACCTTGATGCCCCGCGGCGTCAGCCCGGCAATCTGCGCAGCCGGCAAGGGCTCCATCTGCAACGAGCGGATGTACGACTTGCCGGGCCTGCGCCCCATGCACGGGTAGATGAGCGTGAGTCTCATGGCCGGAAGAGGGTGTCCTGCATCGCGACGATGTCCGCGCAGTCCTGCGCGGCATCGATCCTGCCGAACTTGAAGTCGTTCCGCTCGGGCTCCGTCGTGGCCGCACAGCCTGCCCCTGTGCCGAAGGTCTCGTCCGACGACGAGCACGCGGCGATGGCAAGACCGACTGTCATCCCAAGTGCGATCACGAGACGCATGGGTGAACCTCTGGTGGCGGTGAGACGCGTATTGTAGCGGGTGCCGAACCATTGCGCCCGCGTTCCGGACTTCCCTGAGGCCGAGAGGAGCACGACGCGTCGCATCCGGCGCCGGGGGTTTGACCCTGCTGCCCCGACGCGACACACTTGCCGCTGCCCACGACGTTCCGACCCCCATGCCCAACCGCTCGTTGATCCCCAAGGCGCTGGTCCTGCTCTGCGGCACGCTGCTGCTTGGGGTCCTC